>JBKKCN010000343.1:0-4087 GCA_046712525.1 Candidatus Rokuibacteriota bacterium | reverse complement strand
CACCGGCTCCTCGAGCAGCACCGCCGCCAGCTCGAGCTCGTCCTGGTCCATCTTGCCCGTGTAGCAGGTGGCGATCTCGTAGGCGGGATGCACGCCGATCACGATGGCCATCGGCATAGCCTCGCTCGCTTTCTCATACTTCTGATGGTGCCGCCACGTGTGACGCGGCAGCACGAGAAAGCCCGTGCGTCGCGGGCCCTTGATCTGGTGGCGCAGGAAGGCGAGGTTGCGGACGCGCGTGTCCGGGTCGCGCGTGATGCAGATGCCGGCGCCGATGTATCGTCCCGCGTCGCCTTCGGAGTGGATGCAGTGCGGCAGCGTTGTGAGATCGGCATCGGCACCCTTCTTGACGACGGACTGCACGGGCCCATCCGCGACGACCTTCACCTCACCGGTGCCGATGCGCTGGATGCGCTCGGCGAGCGTGGGGACGACGCGGTCGGGCGTGCATCCCAGAATGCGCGCCTGCAGCTCGCGGCGTGACACGAGCCGGTCCACGAGCCGCCAGCCGGGAAAGCCCTTGAGGCGATGGAACACGAGCGGCCACTCCGACTGGTCGCACAGCGCGCCGACGTTCGTGAGCGGGTCCACCTCGCGCCGCACGTCGACCCGCTCGGCCTTGACGTCGTCGAGATACGAGCGAAGATCCTTCGGCATCGTCAGTGGCCGCCGCCTGCCACCGCGGCGCCGGTGATGGCGGCCAGGCGCGTGGCGAGCGGCGTGTTGCGGCTACGGCCCACGCGCACCTCGCCGTCGATCACGATGCACGAGATGCCGGGGATGTCGCCGCGCGCGATGGCGGAGAGCGCGTCACGCGCCACGCCGCCATTGGGCGCGTCGCACACGACGAGATCCGCCGGCTCGCCCACCGCGAGCGTGCCCGTCTCGGCGAGGCGGAAGGCGACGGCGTTGTTGCCGGTGGCGAGGGCGATGACGTCCGCGGGCGCCATGCCGCCCAGGCAGGCGATCTCGCAGATGGTCTTCAGCACCCCCATCGGCATCACGCCGGTGCCCGTCGGCGTGTCGCTCCCCAGACAGACGCGGGACAGCGCGCGGGCGTCCCGCGCGAGGCCGATGATATGAAGCGCCGACCTGAGATTGCCCGCCTGCACGAGCTGCATCGTCATCGTGCTCTCGCTGATCAGGCGCGCCAGCCCTGCCTCGTCGAGGGAAGTGGTGCCACCGTTGACGTGGCCGCACACGTCGGGACGAAGGTGCATGAGCGTGTCGGTGTCGATCGGGCTCGAGCCGGGGATGGACGTGCCGCCGCTATGCGACATCACGCAGAGGCCGTGGCGCTGCGCACGGCGGACTTCGGGCTCGCCGTCCGTGGGCAGCGCGTACGCGCCGAAGCCGTACTTGGCGTGGCGCACGCCGGCGGAGGCCATCTCGGCGAAGTCCGCGTCGGTGAGGCCGGGCTCCAGCAGGACGGAACCCGCGATGACCTTCATCCCGGTGGGATGGAAATTGGCGAAGCACTTGGCGGCGGCGATGGCGATCGCCTTGGAGGCGACGGGATCGTGGGGCCGCCCCGGCGCATGCACGCCCTCGCCCGCGGACACCACGCGGGTGATGCCGCCGTGCACATAGGAGTCGAGGAAATCGACCGTCTTCTGGCGCGGCGTGTAGTCGCCGAGCACGACGTGACAGTGCGAGTCGATGAGTCCCGGGATGACCGTGGTGCCGCGGCAATCGACGACGACGTCCGCACCGGCGCGATCGATCGCACCGAGCGCAGCGATGCGCCCGTCCACCACGAGGACGTCGGCGGCGCGCGGGATATCGCCGAGGACGCCCGTGACGAGAGCGCCCACGTTGACGAGAGCGAGACGGCTCAGCGGATGTACTCGGTCGGGCTCAGAGGTCGTCTCTCCGGGCGAAATGGACTGAGTGCGCACAGGGTAGGTCTCGACGACCGGAGTGTCAACGGCGTCATGGGGTATCCTGCTCCGGCGATGGGTGAACGGCTGAAGGACAAGGTGGCGATCGTCACCGGCGCCGGCTCGCGCGGCCCCGGGATCGGCAACGGCAAGGCGGCTGCGACACTGTTCGCACGCGAAGGCGCGCGCGTGCTGTGCGTGGACCACGTGACGGACCGGGCGGAGGAGACGGTGGCGTCGATCCGCGCGGAAGGCGGCGTGGCAGAGGCGCACGGCGCCGACGTCACGCGCGCGGCCGACTGCCAGGCGATGGTGGCCGCCGCCGTCTCGCGGTGGGGCGGCCTGGACGTCCTGCACAACAACGTCGGCATCGAGTCCCGTCACGAGGTCACCGAGACCACCGAGGAAGAGTGGGATCGCGTGATGGCCGTCGATCTCAAGTCGATGCTCCTCACCACGCAGGCTGTCATCCCCGCCCTCACCGCGCGCGGCGGCGGCTCCATCGTGTGCGTGTCGTCGATCGCCGCCCTGCGCGGGCACGGACGCACCGCGTACGCGGCGGCAAAGGCCGGGGTGATCGGCTTCGTCACCAGCGTGAGCGTGCAGCTGGGGCCCAAGAAGATCCGGGTCAACGCCATCGCGCCCGGGCCCGTGGGGACGCCCATGGTGCAGGACCTCGGGCCGGAAGCCCGCGAGCGCCGGCGCCAGTCGATCCCTCTCGGCACCGAGGGCACGGGATGGGACGTGGGCTGGGGCGCCGTCTATCTCGCCAGCGACGAGGCGCGCTGGGTGACGGGGCACGTGCTCGTCATCGACGGGGGGCTCACGGCCACCACGCGGTGACACCGCCCTTTCGGACCAAGCGCATCTACGATCCCGCCGAGCCGGACGACGGCACCCGGGTGCTGATTATGCGACTGTGGCCGCGCGGCATCCGCAAGGACCGCATCTCGATCTGGCTGAAGGAGCTCGGGCCGATCCCGTCCTTGCTCCGCGACTTCCTCGACAAGCGCATCACGTGGGACGAGTACGTGCCGCGCTACCTCGCGTGCCTCGAGCGGCCGGAGGCGCAGGCCCAGCTCGCCCAGGTCCGTGACCTCGCGCGCACGGGCGCGGTCACCCTGCTGTGCGGCTGCGCGGACGAGACGCACTGCCATCGCTCGCTGCTCAAGGCCTATCTGCTAAACTCGGCCGTCGAATCCCCCAACCACTGACCCGCGGCACGCAAGGAGACTTCGGCATGCCCACCAGGACGTCGCGCAAGGCCTCGGCCATGAAGGCATACGTGCTCATCGAGACGGCGCCCGGCAAGACGAAATCCGTGAAGAAGGAGCTCTCGCGCATCGCGGCCTCGTCCCTCGCCACGCTGGACGCCGTCACCGGGCCCTACGACTTCATCGCCGTCGTGGAGGGTCCGACTCTGGACGCCATCGGCCGGCTCGTCACGGACGAGGTGGGGTCGATCAACGGCGTCACCCGCACCACCACCTGCGTGGCGGTGTCGCTCGCCTGATGCGCGTCCTCATCATCGGCGGCACGGAGTTCATCAGCCTGCACCTGGTGCGCGCGCTCCTGCGCGGCGGCCACGAGGTGGCCGTGCTCAACCGCGGCCGCCGGCCCGAGCGCCTTCCCGCGGGCGTGCGCACCATCGTGTGCGACCGCAAGGACCACGGCGCCCTCACGCGCGCGCTGGCGGGAGAGCGGGTGGACGCCCTCGTCGACATCACGTACGCACCCACCACCGGCGCCGACGTGGAGGCCCTCCTCGACGCCCTCGACGGCCGTGTGGGCCACGCCGTCTTCGTCTCCACCGGGCGCGTGCACGATCATGCGTTGCCCATCCCGTACGCCGAGGACACGCCGCGCAATCTCTACTGGGGCGAGTACGCGAAGAACAAGATCGAGGGCGAAGAGGCGCTCCTGCGCCGCCACCGCGAGCGCGGCCTGCCCGTGTCGATCGTGCGGCCGACCCACGTGTACGGACCGCTCAACACGCGCAACAACGAGACCTTCTTCTTCGACCGCCTGCTGCGCGGCCGGGCCGTCCTCGTGCCCGGCACCGGCGGCTGGCTCCGCCAGTTCGGCCACGTGGAGGATCTCGCGGACGCCATCGCCGGCATGCTCGGCGTGCCCGCCGCCTACGGCCAGGCGTACGCGGTCACGGGCGAGGAGAGCATCACGCAGGTCGGCTTCGTCGAGCTGATCGC
>JBKKCN010000342.1:0-4054 GCA_046712525.1 Candidatus Rokuibacteriota bacterium | reverse complement strand
CGGCAAGATGATACGCTGCCCGGCGCAGGGCTGATCCCGCACGCACGGAGGAGGACCGATGATCGCCGCACGCATGCTCACGATGGAACAGGATGGAATCGGCGGGTACATGGCGCAGCCCGAGGGCGTGGGCCCGCGGCCCGGGGTGCTGATGGTGCACCACGCCCACGGAGTCACCGCCGACTACAAGATCGACGCGTACCGTCTCGCCCAGCTCGGCTTCAACGTTCTCGCGCCGAGCCTCTTCAACATGTTCGGGGTGGCGGGCACGACTCACATCGGTCAGGGCGCCGACCTTCAGGCCAAGCGGTCGGACGGTGAGTTCCTCACGAAGATGGACGAGGCGTGGCGCTACCTGACGGGCCCGATGAAGTCGGATCCCGCGCGCACGGCCGCCCTCGGCCACTGCATGGGCGGCCGGCTGCTGATCCCGTTCGCCGCCGACCACCCGCAGCTCAAGGCGATCGTCCTCTACTATCCCTCTGTGCGCGATGAGCCGGAGACGCCGCACCGGCCGCGACACGCGTTCAAGCTGGCCAAGACGCTCACGTGCGGGTCGCTCGTCTTCTGCGGCGGCAAGGACTTCATCGCCACACCGGCCATCCAGGGCCCGCTGTGGCAGAGCTTCATCGCCAACGGCCGGCTGGTCGAGTGGCACTTCTGGTCCGACGCCAACCATGGTTTCCGCCATCCCGACGGCGAAGGCTTCCAGCCGTACTACGCCGACCTCTCCTGGCCGCTGACGACGTCCTTTCTTCAGCGCGTGGTGTGACCGCGGAAAGCGGACGGATGCCTTGACAGGCCCAGGCCGCTTTCATACGATCGACCTGAAAATCTACTGCGCGGAGGACCATCATGGCGACGGCAACGATGACTCGCTGGCAGCTCACCGGTAACGGGTACGAGTTCTGCAACTGCGACTTCGGCTGCGGCTGCAACTTCGGAGGGTTCCCGAACTCGGAGGACGGCAGCTGCCGCGCCCTGGTCGGTGTCCACATCCGCAAGGGGAAATGCGGTGACGTCGACCTCTCGGGCGTGAAGTGCGCCGGGATCTACTCCTGGCCCAAGGCGATCCACGAAGGTCACGGAAAGGTCGCGTTCGTTGTGGATCCCGCCACCACGGACAAGCAGGTGGACGCCCTCGCGCAGATCTTCACCGGCAAGCTCGGAGGCATGCCGTGGGAGATTCTGGGACCGACGGCGGAGGTCGTCGGCCTCGTGAAGGCGAAGATCACCATCACCGGCAGCGGCCGGAAGAGCACGTTCACCGCGGAGGGCATTGGCGAGGGGCGGGGCGACACCTTCAAGAACCCGGTCAACGGCGAGGAGCACCTCGCCGATGTCGTCCTGCCCACCGGCTTCATCTTTAAGAAAGGCGAGTGCGGGCAGGGGTCGTTCTCCGCGTCGGCGGCAGGCGTGTCGGTGAAGGCGGAGAAAAGCAACTGGATCTACTACGCCTTCGACTGGTCCAACGCGTAGCCGAGGCGCTCCAGAAGCGCTCCCGTTGACGTCCGCCGCCTTCGAGTCTTTGCTGAGACGGGATCGCGCCATCATCTGGGCGGCTCTCGCCGGCATCACGCTGCTGGCGTGGGTCTATCTCGTGCAGATGGCGCGCGCGATGGCGCCCATGGAGATGGACATGGGCATGGCGATGCCCCACATGCATCCGTGGGGTGCCGGCGAGCTCGCCATGCTGATCGTCATGTGGGTCGTCATGATGGCGGCCATGATGCTGCCGTCCGCCGCTCCCATGATCCTGATGTTCGCCGCCGTGCACCGGCGCCGGGGCATGCAACAGCAGCCGGTCGTGCCCACGGGCGTGTTCGTGCTCGGTTACGTCGTCGTGTGGAGCGCGTTCAGTGTGGCGGCTGCGCTGCTGCAATGGGCGCTGCACGCCGCCGCGCTCCTGTCCCCGGCGATGACGAGCACGAGCCCCCTTGTCGGGGGCGCGCTCCTGGTGGCGGCCGGGTTGTTTCAGTGGACGCCGTTGAAGAGCATCTGCCTCGCCCACTGCCGTTCGCCCCTGTCCTTTTTGATGACCGAATGGCGGGAGGGCGCGCGGGGCGCCTTCATCATGGGCGTCCGCCATGGTCTCTACTGTGTCGGGTGCTGCTGGGTCCTCATGGGGCTGCTCTTCGTGGCGGGCGTCATGAATCTGCTGTGGGTCGCCGCCATCGCGATCTTCGTCCTCGTCGAGAAGGTGGTGCCGCGCGGCGAGCAGGCGAGCCGGGTGGCCGGCGTCGTGCTCATCGTGGCCGGTCTCGCCGTCGCTCTTCGCCGACTGTTCTGAGCGGAAGGAACGGACCCTCGAATCAGGGGAGGAAGGTGCGCCAGGCGGCCCAGTAGTCGGACCACTCCATGTTCATGTGATAGTGCCGGCCGCCACGGATCGTCACGAACGTCTTCGGCTCCGGGGCGGCGTCGAAGATCGCGCGGCCTTGCGCGTAGGGAATGACCTCGTCGGCGTCGCCATGAAGCACCAGCAGCGGCGCGCGCAGGCGCGAGATCTTGGAGAGCGTGTCCCAGCGCGTGCGGAAGAGAAAGCCCGCGCCCGGGATGACGGTGTTCGCCACCGCGCGCACGGAGGCGAAGGGGGCCTCCAGCACCACCGCCCGCGGCGGGTGCGCGAGGGCGAGATCGACGGTGACGGCGGCGCCCAGCGAGCGGCCGTAGTACACGAGGTGCTCCGGCGCCACGCCCTCGCGCAGGACCGCGGCCCGCGCGCCAATCGCGTCGCGCACGAGGCCCGCTTCCGAGGGGGCGCCCTCGCTGCGGCCGTAGCCGCGGTAGTCGTACATGAAGAGGCCGACGCCGAGCTGGTCGCTCAGGATGCGGGCGATGGTGAGGCGGTCGGTGATGTTGCCGCCGTTGCCGTGCGAGTAGAGCAGCGTCGTCGGCGTACGGCCGGGGATCAACCAGCCGTGGAGCTTCACGCCGTCCTCGGCGCTGAAGGCGACATCGCGGAAGGCGAGGCCGACGCTGGCGGGATCGCCGCTGTGCGTGCGCGACGGGTAATAGATGAAGTGTCCCTCCATCGATTCTCGACATCCGGCGATCACGGTGGCGAGGGCCACGAGGGCGAGCAGGCGGGCTAGCGTGACGCGTCCATGGGGGGCCTAGACCGGGCCCCCCAATCCCCCAGCGCTCGGCGGCGCCCCGGCAAAGCCGTGGCGCCCCTCGTTACGCGGATTATCCGACGCTTGGATTCGAGCGCGCGATCGATTGGCATGGCCGCCTCCTATGATCGCTGGTGTCTCGGTATGCCCGTCGGCTAGAGTAAGGCAACTGGAGGAGCCTTCAATGGCCGACCGCAAGTATCGCCAGCAAGGTTATCGCAGCCCCGGCCCCCGCGCCGAGCCGCGACGACCGTCGCCACCGCCACCGCCCGCCTCCGACGCGCCGCGGGGCGGGGAAATGCTGGCCACGAAGGGCGTATCGCGGTGTGCCGCGTGCAGCGCCGTGCTCCCGATCGCCACCGCATCTCTCGCGCAGTGCCCGAACTGTCGGGCCGCCCTCCATGCCTGCCGCCAGTGCACGCACTTCGAGCCCACGCGCCGCTTCGAGTGCCGGCAGCCCATCATCGAGCGGGTCGCGGACAAGAACGCCGGCAACGAGTGCGACGGCTTCGCCCTGCGCGTGACGGTGGAGCGGGACGCGTCGCCGGATTCCACGCGCCCCGGCGACATTCGGCGCGGGTTCGACAACCTCTTCAAATCGTAGGAGATCGTATGGCCGCGCACGCGCTGTACCTGGTCCGGATGGACGTGGCCCACGACCACGAGGCGACCTTCAACGAGGTATACGACAAGGAGCACCTGCCCGCTCTGCGCGCCGTGCCCGGCGTGCGGCGGGCGAGCCGCTATCGCCAATCGTCGCCGACTGACCCGCGCTATGTCGCCAGCTACGAGCTCGACAGCGCCGCCGTCGTCGACAGCGCGGCGTGGAAGGCGGCGGGGCAGGTCGGCCGGTACAACACTGTCGTGCGCCCGCACACGATGAATCGCCATCTCGCCATGTACGAGTGGGTGGGCGGCAGTGGCGCGCTCACCGGGAA
>JBKKCN010000341.1:0-3895 GCA_046712525.1 Candidatus Rokuibacteriota bacterium | reverse complement strand
TTATAACACACAGGCTTCGCGGGGCCCCCGGGGTTGGCGGGGGCGGGGCCGTGCGCACGGGGGGCTTGGGGGGCCCTTCGAGGCCCCCCATCTAATTAAGCCGCGAGAGCTTGGCGGGCGAAGCGGGAGCGGATCTCGGATTGGACGACGGCCAGATGCTCGGTGCAGATGCCGTGCGAGACGCTCGTGTCTTCAAAGGGCGGCTTGTGCAACGGGAGAGTGGGCTTGCCCTCGTGTGCGCACCACGCACAGATGACCTGCATCAAGGCCTCCTTCCGGCGCCGGGGGGCGCCACGTCTGCCAATGGAGGAGGCAAATTCCGTGCCCGGCCTACCCAGTGTAGAAGAGCGACACGACGCTGACTTCTCGCTCGGGGCACCCACGGCGTGAGGGAAATACTTTTCCCAAAGACGGCCGCGCTGTCATGCGCCGGGTATGCTGCACTCATGGATGGGGATCTGCCGGCCGGCTTTGTCTACGAGCCGGACTTCATCTCCGCTGCCGAAGAATCGGGGCTCCTCGATGGCATCCGCGGTCTCGACTTCGCCGAGGTGCGGATGCGCGGGGTGGCGGCGCGCCGGCGTACCGCGCATTACGGCTGGGTGTACGGCTACGAGTCGTGGCGCATCGAGCCGGGGCCCGTCATCCCCGACTTTATGCTCACACTGCGCGCGCGGGCGGGGACACTCGCGGGTGTCGACGGCGAGCGGCTGGTAGAGGTGCTGGTGACGGAGTATCCCGCGCGCGCCGGTATCGGCTGGCACCGGGATGCGCCGATGTTCGGCACCGTGGTCGGTGTGTCCCTGCTCAGCGCCTGCCGCTTCCGCTTTCGGCGTGACGCTGCCGCGCGCGACGTGCGCACGGCGATCCTTCCCCCGCGCTCGGCATACGTGCTGGACGGAGCTGCGCGCACCCAGTGGCAGCATTCGATCCCGCCCGCGCCGGCGGCGCGCTACTCGGTCACGTTCCGGACCCTGCTGCCCGGTCAAAACCGTGCGATGATTGCCGGAGCCTTCGTGCCCTTTGAACCGTTCGCTGCAGTGCTGAACCACGAGCGAGGTAGCCGTTGACGACACCGAGAAAAGCCACGAAGCGGCGCGCGCCTGCGCGTGCACGCGCCCGGAAGCCCTCCCCGCCCGCCCGCAGCCGGCGCGCGCCCGCGCCGCCCCCCGAGGTGATGGACGCTCCGGCCCCGCCACTGCTCCTGCCGGATCCGCCGCCCGAGGGCGCCTTGCCTGACGTCGCGCTGTCCCAGCCCGAGCGCCTCTTCGCGGAGCGCGTGCCGCCGCCGGAGCCGGAGCGGCCGCATCCGTCCTCCCGGCGGGCCATCTTCTTCGACGTCGAGAACACGAGCCGCGTCGAGCACATCGCGCGGATGATCGACCACCTGGCGGTGGACCGCTCCGGGCGGCGCACGGACTTCGTCGCGGTGGGCAACTGGCGCGTCATCGGTCACGACACCGCGCGCCTGCTCGCGCGGCACGGTGCCGACCTCGTCCACAGCGCGCCGTCGGTGGGCGTGCGTGACTGGAGCGATCTGCGCATCGCGGTCGCGGCCGGCGTGTGGCTGGCCGCCGCCCGTCCGGGCGACGTGGTGGAGATCGTCTCCGATGACCGCGCCTTCGATGCCGTCGGCGACGTGGCGGCAGGGCTCGGCATCGCGTTCCGCCGTCTCTCGTATCGAGGCCTGTCGGGCGCCACCGCGCCGCGCGAGGCGCCGCTGCGTGAGCCCGAGCGCGAGCCGCTGCGGGAGCCGGTCTCCCACGGGCGCTCGCATCGTCGCGGGCGAGGCGGACGCCGTGGCTGGCGTGGCGGCGACCGCGCCGGCTCCGGGAGTGTGCCGTCACGCCCGGTGCTGGCAGCGCCGCGGCCCGCGCCGATGCCCATCGCAGCGGAATCGGGCGAGCCGCACACCGCTCCCCACGACGAGATCGTGAACGTCGTGCGCGATCTGATGAACGCCACACCGTCGCGCACGGTGTCGATCGACACGTTGGCCAACACGCTCAAGGCGCGCGGCTTCAGCCGTCCCCCCGGCTCGCCGCGCCTCATCACGCGCCTGCGCCGCATCAAGGAGATCGCGATCAGCCGCGCCGGCCTCATCACCCTTGCCGGCGGCCCCACCGACATCGCCGATGCCGTCGAAGTCCCGGAGCCGCCACGCCCGGCTCCTCCGCGCGAGGTGGCGCCCGTCCGCGAAGACGTGGGCGCGAGCAGCGACGTGACCGACGAGGACGATGAGCCAGGACCCGGCAACGAAGCGCAGCCGACGGACGGCGCCGCTCCACCGGATCCGGATGTCCCTCGCCGCCGCCGCTCACGACGTGGCGGCCGCCGCCACCGCTCGCGCCGCGGCGGCACCGCCCCCGCCGCATCCACCTAGCCGCGCGAGTTTTTCAGCGCGCTGCGCGGCGGCGGCGGACGGCGTCGGCAAGCTCGTGCATGACGGAAACCGTCATGTCCCAGCCCATGCACGCGTCGGTGACCGACTGCCCGTAGCGGAGGGCAGCGCGATCGGCACCGATGTCCTGGCGTCCCTCTTCCAGAAAGCTTTCCATCATCACGCCGAAGATCGCTTGCTCGCCGTCGGCGAGCTGCGCGGCGATGTCGCGGACGACTGCGGGCTGGCGGCGGTAGTCTTTGCTGCTGTTGCCGTGGCTGGTGTCGATCATCAGGCGCGGGATCACGCCCGCGGCGCGCAGCGCGTCGGCGGTCTTGTGCACGCTCGCGGCGTCGTGGTTGGGGCCGCTCTGCCCGCCGCGCAGGATGACGTGGCAGTCGGGATTTCCGCGCGTGGAGACGATGGCGCACAACCCCTGCTCGGTGACGCCGAGAAAGCGATGGGGGTGTGCGCCCGCCCGCACGGCGTCGATGGCGATCTGCACGTCGCCGTCAGTACCGTTCTTGAACCCCACCGGCATCGAGAGGCCGGAGGCGAGCTCGCGGTGCACCTGGCTCTCCGTGGTGCGCGCTCCGATGGCGCCCCACGACACGAGATCGGAGGTGAACTGGGGCGAGATGGGATCGAGGAACTCGCCGCCAGTGGGCAGCCCAAGGTCGGCGAGATCGAGGAGGAGGCGGCGCGCCAGCCGGAGCCCTTCGTTGATGGCGAAGCTGCCGTCGAGGCGCGGATCGTTGATGAGCCCTTTCCAGCCCACCGTGGTGCGCGGCTTCTCGAAGTACACGCGCATCACGACGCAGAGGTCGTCGGCGACCTCGTGGGCGAGCGCGGTGAGACGTCGGCCGTAGTCGACGGCGGCGACGGGGTCGTGGATCGAGCACGGGCCCACCACGACGAGGACCCGGTCGTCCTCACCGTTGAGGATGCGGCCCACGTCACTGCGGCCGCGAGTCACCGTGGCCGCGCCGCGCTCGCCCAGCGGCAGCTCCTCGAGCAGAATGGCCGGCGGCAGGAGCGGGCGGAAGCTCTCCACGCGCAGGTCACGGGTCCGATCCGACATGCCGCGCAGATTACCCCTCTCGCGCTTGCCTTGTCGAGCGCGCGTGGGTACCTTGTGGGCGGCCTCGAAGGGCCCCCAATCAGGAGGAACACGCAATGACCGTGCAGGCAGCCGGCGGCGGCCCCACACCGGCCATCATGAAATCCATCAATGAGGCGTTCAACAGCCGCGATGTCGACCGCATCATGCAGTTCTTCGCCGACGACTGCACGTTTCTGATGGCCCGCGGCCCGGAGCCCGTGGGCCGCCGCGTGCACGGCAAGGCGGCCGTGCGCAACGTGCTCGACGACCGCTTCAAGGTCATCCCCGATATGCGCTGGGACCACATCGACGACTTCATTTGCGGTTCTCGTGCGGTGTCGGTGTGGATGGTGACCGGGGTCGGCAAGGACGGCGAGAAGCTGAACTACCAGGGCTGCGACATCTACGAGTTC
>JBKKCN010000340.1:0-8768 GCA_046712525.1 Candidatus Rokuibacteriota bacterium | reverse complement strand
CGACGCGGCCGTCGAGATCGGCACGGCCGGCGGCGGCGAGGAGGGCGCGCAGGTCACCGTAGTGGCCGTCGATCTCACCCAGCAGCCCCGTGCGCACGCGCGCGCGCACCGGCTCGGGGATCGACGGCAGCAGCGTGGTGATGCGCGCGATCTCCGCTTCCTCCCACTCCAGGGTCAGCTGCGCCGCTTGCGCCGCGCTCAGCGTAGTGACCGCCACCGCCTGCTCGAGCGCCGTCAGGCGCTTGTCGATGGCCGCCACGTCGACTTCAACCTCGGTGGTGGCGCCGCCCGCCATCGCGAGGCGATCGGTGGCGAGCTGCAGCGTGGTGAAGTGGCCGGCCTCGGCGTCCGACATCGCGCGCCAGAGGCGGCTGGCCACGGCATCGGCGGCAAAGCGCTCGGAGAGGCGGCGATAGAGCAGGAGCGCGCGCCGCTCGTAGCCGGCGTACGCCTCGATGAGGGCGGAGAGGGTCATTCCGGAGGGACGGGCGCCTCGTCCGCGCGGCGCGCCTCGAAGGCGGCGATCTCCTTTTCGTAGCCGAGGGTGAGCGCGATCTCGTCCTGGCCCGTGAGCAGGGCCTGCTTGCGGAAGGCATCGATGGTGAACCGGTGCAGGGTGCCGTTGGCGGCGGCCACGCTCTGCTCTTCGAGGTCCACCGTCATGGTGCCGCCCGGACCCTCGTGGAGCTGGCGGCGCAGGGCGGCGCACGTCTCCGCGGCGAGGACGACGGCGAGCACGCCGTTCTTGGCGCAGTTCTCGAAGAAGATGTCACCGAAGCTGGGCGCGATGACGCACCGGAAGCCCCAGCCCGCGAGCGCCCACACCGCCATCTCCCGCGACGAGCCGCACCCGAAGTTCTCCGCGGCCACCAAGATTTGCGCGCGCCGGTACGCGGGCTGATTGAGCACGAACTCCCCGCGCTCACGGCCGGCGGCGTCGAAGCGGACGTCGTGGAACAGGAACTGGCCGAAGCCGGCGCTCCGGGGCTTGCGCAGGAAGCGGGCGGGGATGATGCGGTCCGTGTCCACGTTGGGCAGATCCATCGGGACCGCCACCGCGGTGAGGCGCGTGAACGGCTGCAAGGTCATGCGCCTGCCAGCGTGCGCACGTCGGTGAGCCGGCCTGTCACCGCGGCCGCCGCCGCCATCGCCGGGCTCATGAGATGCGTGCGCACGCCCTTGCCCTGGCGGCCCTCGAAGTTGCGATTGGACGTGGACGCGGTGCGCTCGCCTTCGCGCGCGGTCTCGCCGTTCATGCCCACGCACATCGAGCAGCCGGGCTCGCGCCACTCGAAGCCCGCCTCGGTGAAGATGCGGTCGAGGCCTTCCGCTTCCGCGGCCCGTTTGATGAGCCCGGAGCCCGGGACGACCCACGCGGGCACCCGCGCACGCCGGCCCTTGACGACGGCGGCGGCGGCGCGCAGGTCCTCGAGGCGGCTGTTGGTGCAGGAGCCGATGAACACACGGTCGACGCGGATGTCGGTGAGCGGCGTGTCCGGCGCCAGCGCCATGTATGCAAGCGCGCGCTCCATGCTGGCCCGCCGTGCGGGATCGGCCTCGCGGGCCGGATCCGGCACGGTGCCCGTGATCGGCAGCGCGTCCTGCGGACTCGTGCCCCACGTCACGGTGGGCGCGATGGCGCCCCCGTCGATGGCGACCTCGCGATCGAAGAGGGCGTTCGTATCCGTGGGCAGCGTTTTCCACGAGCGCAGCGCGTGACGCCACGCCTCGCCCTTCGGCGCCGCCGGCCGTCCGTCGAGATACGCGTAGGTCGTCTCGTCGGGCGCCACCATGCCTGCCCGTGCCCCCGCTTCGATCGACATGTTGCACACGGTCATGCGCTCGGCGATGGACATCCCGCGCACCGTCGAGCCCGCGTACTCGATGGCGTGGCCGGTGCCGCCCGCGGCGCCGATGGTGGCGATGATCGTGAGCACAACGTCCTTGGCCGTCACGCCGTGCGCGAGCACGCCGTCGACGGAGACCCGCATGACCTTGGGCTTGCGCTGCCACAGGGTCTGCGTGGCGAGCACGTGCTCCACTTCGGTGGAGCCGATGCCGAAGGCGAGCGCGCCGAGGGCGCCGTGGGTCGCGGTATGGGAGTCGCCGCACACCAGGAGCAGGCCGGGCTGCGTGAGGCCCTGCTCGGGGCCGATCACGTGCACGATGCCGCGCCGCGAATCCCCCACGCCGAAAAACCCGATGCCGAGCGCGCGCGTGTGACGCGTGAGCGATTCCACCATGCCGCGGATCTCGGGGTCGGGGATGCCGGTGCCCGGCGGCGTGGTGGGCAGGTAATGATCGGCGGTCGCGAACGTCAGATCCGGCCGCCGTACCGGTCGGCCCGCCTGCTGCAGGCGGTCGAGGGCATGCGTGGCGCCTTCGTGCAGGAGGTGGCGGTCGATGTACAGCAGCGTCTGCCCACCCGGCCCCTCCGCCACCACGTGCTGCTGCCAGATCTTGTCGAACATGGTGCGCGCGCCGCTCATGGCCGGCGCCCCGGAGCGGCGGGCTGGTGGCCCACCGAGTCGTCGTACTTGCCGAGCTCGTCGGGTGGCAGGAACGCCTCCTCCCACGCCCGGATGCGGTCGAAGCCGGCAAAAGTGTGCAGGTCGCCGAGCGGATGCTGCTTGAAGCGTTCGATGAACTCCGCCTCCGCCAGCGGCCCCCGCTCGCGCAGCGCGAGCGCGAGATCGTAGACGGCGGCGATGGTCGCGCGAAAGGTGGCGCCGGGCACGATGGTGACCGCGATCCCCAGCTCGCGCATCTGCTCGAGGCTCAGCCTGGGTGACACGCCCGCCTGGTTGTAGAACACGGGCCCGCGCACCTCGCGGCACACGCGCCGCACCTCATCCATCGAGGTCGGTCCCTCCACGAAGGCGAGGTCGGCGCCCGCGTCCAGGTACGCATTGGCGCGTGTGATGGCCTCGTCGAGGTTGCCGCCCGCAGCGCCACGGGCGTCCGTGCGCGCGATGATGACGAAGTCCGGATCGCTCTCGCGGCGCACCTGGTCCGCCGCGCGATACTTGCCCACCGCTTCGTCGAGCGGGATCACGCGGCGCCCGGCCACGTGGCCGCACCGCTTGGGCAGGACCTGGTCTTCGATGTGGATGGCGGCCACGCCCGTCTGGATGTACTCACGCACCGTGCGCATCACGTTGATCGCGTTACCGTAGCCGTTGTCGGCATCGGCGATGACGGGCACGCTCACCGCGGCTGCGATGTAGCGCGCATTGAGATGCATCTCGCTCATGGTGGCCAGCCCCGCGTCCGGCATGCCCAGCAGCGACATCGAGGTGCCGTAGCCCGTCATGTAGACGGCGGGGAAGCCCACGTGCTCGAGGATGCGCGCGCTCAGCGCGTTGTAGCAGCCGGGGACGAACAGCGTGGGCCCCGCCGCCAGCAACTCGCGAAGCCGGGTGGTAGCTCGCACGCTACGCAGCAGGCAGGATGGCGTCTTCGAACGTCTTCACGGGCAGATTCTACTCCGATGGGATGCCCGCCGGCCGGGCGTTACTCCGGCGGCTATCCGCGTCGAGTACGCGACGACCATCCATCCTCGCCTTGTGGCGGGATCGATCAACTTGGGGGCCTCGACCGGGCCCCCAACCCCCCATTCGCTCGGCAGCGCCCCGGCGAAGCCGTGGCGCTCCTCGATGTTGTGACGTCCGGCGCGCGCTGCGGCCGTTGCTACTCGATGGTATAAGCGGCACTCAGGAGGCGCGGTCCATGACAACGAAGTGGTGGGGGGCGGGTGCTCTTGCGGTGTCCCTCGTGATCGTGGGCACTGCGGCGATGGTGGCGGCGCAGCGCGCGGCCGATGCCGTGGCCCCGCGCTTCGAGGTCGATGCCGCGTGGCCGAAGGAGTTGCCGAATCGGTGGTTGATGGGGCAGGCGTCGGGCGTGGCGGTGGACGGGCGGGATCACGTGTGGGTGCTGCAGCGGCCACGGACATTGACGGAGGACGAGAAGGGGGCGACGCTGACGCCCCCGCGGTCGCTCTGCTGTGTGCCGGCGCCGCCGGTGATGGAGTTCGATGCGGCCGGCACGCTCCTGCAGGCGTGGGGCGGACCCGGCGCGGGCTACGAGTGGCCGGGCACCGAGCATGGCATCTACGTCGACGCCGCCGACCACGTGTGGGTGGGCGGCAACGGCGAGCACGATCACCAGGTGCTCAAGTTCACGCGTGACGGCAGGTTCCTGCTCCAGATCGGGCGCGCGCAGAAGACCGGCGGCGATGGCGACACCGCGCACCTCGGACGGCCGGCCGCTATGCACGTGGACGTCCCCGCCAACGAGCTCTACGTGGCCGACGGCTATGGCAATCGCCGCGTGATCGTCTTCGACGCCACCACGGGCGCGTACAAGCGGCACTGGGGCGCCAACGGCCGACCGCCCGGCGAGCCCGGCGTCAAGCCGTTCGCCAACCCGGTGCACTGCGTGCGCATGTCGCGCGACGGCCTGCTGTACGTGTGCGACCGGCGAAACAACCGCGTGCAGGTGTTCCGCAAGGACGGCGCCTTCGTGAAGGAGCTCGCGGTGGCGCCCGCCACGCGCGGCAGCGGCTCGGTGTGGGACGTCGATCTCTCGCACGACGTCGCCCAGACGTACCTTTATGCCGCCGACGGCGAGAACAACACGGTGTGGACGCTGCTGCGCGACAGCGGGCGGGTGCTCACGCGCTTCGGACGGAGCGGGCGCTCCGCGGGCCACTTCCACTGGGTGCACAACATGGCCGTCGACTCGAAGGGCAATATCTACACGACGGAAGTCGACAACGCCAAGCGTGCGCAGAAGTTCGTCTACCGCGGCACCGCTCCCGTGCCGGCGGAGTAGCGCGGGCGGGATCAGGTCGCGATCGCGACCTTTTTGAGCAGCGCCATCTGGTCGAGCACCTTGCCGGCGCCGCGCACCACGCAGGTGAGGGGATCGTCGGCCACCACCACGGGCAGGCTCGTCTCCTTCTTCAGGAGCTGATCGAGCCCGCGCAGCAGTGCGCCGCCCCCCGTCATCACGATGCCCTTGTCGACGATGTCGGCGGCCAGCTCGGGCGGCGTGTGCTCCAGGCAGGAGCGGACCGTCTCCACGATGCTCATCACGGATTCGCGCAACGCCTCGCGGACCTCCTCGTCCGTGACGGTGATCGTCTTCGGGACGCCGGCCACGAGGTCGCGGCCCTTGACGTCCATCATGCGCAGCCCCTCGCCCGTGCTGCAGGCGGAGCCGAGGGCGAGCTTGATGGCCTCCGACTGCCGCTCACCGATAAGCATGTTGTGGTGCTTCTTCACGTACTGCACGATGGCTTCGTCCATCTCGTCACCCGCCGTGCGCAGCGACTCGCAGTAGACGACTCCGGAGAGCGAGATCACCGCGACCTCCGTCGTGCCGCCGCCGATGGTGAGGATGAGGTTGCCGCCCGGCTCTTCGATGGGCATCCCCGCGCCGATGGCGGCCGCCGTCGGCTCTTCCAGCAGGTAGACTTCGCGCGCGCCGCCCTGCATGGCCGAATCGCGCACGGCGCGCTTTTCCACCTGCGTGATGCCCGAGGGCACGCCGATCACGATGCGCGGCCGCAGCTGCGTGCGGGGCCGTCCGTGCGCCCGCGCGATGAAGTGCTGGATCATCTTCTGGGCCACGTCCAGGTCCGCGATCACGCCGTCCTTGAGCGGACGGATGACGGCGAGGTTGCCCGGCGTGCGGCCGACCATCGCCTTGGCTTCGTGACCGACGGCGACGACGGACTGGTCCACCGTGCTCACGGCGACGATGGAGGGCTCATCCAGGACGATGCCCTCACATCGGACGAAGACGAGCGTGTTGGCGGTCCCGAGGTCGATGGCGAGGTCGCGCGCGAACATCCGACCGACGAAGTTGAACAGCATCATTGCTCCCCTGCGAACAGATTGATTCCCGGCGGAACGCAGCAAGCCGTGAGCCACGGCTCCTACGTTGCCAAATACTTGAGATCATACACTTTGCATATTTTACTGTCACTTCCGACGACGGCTGATTGACACCTGCGCGACGGTGATGTATATTACTCTAAATCGATCAGGAAAAGGATTATTGGATGGCGACCAGCATTTCCGGACCGATAGGGATCCTCGATGAGCATCCGCAGTGGTCCGCCCGGCTCATCGCCGAGCTGGAAAGCCGCCGCCTGCCTTTTGAGAAGATCGACCACTCGAGCCACGGCTACGACCCGCGCGACCGGGCCCGGCGCTACTCCGTGCTCGTCAATCGCTCGAGCCCCTCGTCGCACCGGCGCGGGCATACTGCGGTGCTCTTCTACACGGAGGCGTTGCTCGAGCACTATGCCGCGATCGGAGTACCGGTCATCAACCCCGTGGCGTCATACCGGTTCGAGAAATCCAAGGCGCTGCAGGCCGGACTTTTCGAGCGGGTCGGTGTTCGGTATCCGCTCACCGTCGTCGTCAACGCGGCCGAGCAGCTCATGAAAGCAGCCGGCGATTTTCGATTCCCCGTGCTGGTGAAGCCGAACGTGGGCGGCTCGGGCGCCCTCATCGAGCGCTTCGACAGCGTGACTGACCTCGAGGCGCGTGCGGCCGCGGTCGACTTCGGCCCCGACGGCACCGCCCTCCTGCAGCAATACATCGAGCCGCTGGACGGCGCCATCGTCCGCGTGGAGGTTCTCGACGGCCGCTTCCTCTACGCGATTCGCATCGTGCGCCCCGCCGACGACTTCAACCTTTGTCCTGCCGACCTCTGCGCGACCCCGACCGCCGTGGCGCCATCGCCGGTCCTGTCGGCGTGCGGGGTATCGACCCTGCAGGTCTCCCGTTGCGAGCCGCCGGCGGCGGTCATCGCGCAGGCGGTGGCGCTGGCGCGCGCGGCGTCGATCGACATCGGTGGTATCGAGTATCTTGTGGGCAGGGACGACGGCCAAGTGTACTTCTACGACGTCAATGCGACGTCGAACTTCGTCGCCAACGCCCCTGACGTGCTCGGCTTCGATCCGTTCCACAACTTCGCGGACTACATCATAAGGAGAGCTGTCTGATGGCACTGAGACTTGGAGATACCGCTCCCGACTTCACGGCCGATTCCTCCGCCGGGCCCATCAAGTTCCACGACTGGATCGGGGACAGCTGGGCCGTCCTCTTCTCGCACCCGCGCGATTTCACGCCCGTGTGCACCACCGAGCTCGGCTACGTGGCTCGCCTCAAGCCGGAATTCGACCGACGCTCCGTCAAGGCCGTCGGGCTGTCGATCGATCCCGTGGAGTCGCACAAGGGCTGGGCGCAGGACATCAAGGAGACGCAGGGTCACGCGCCGAACTTTCCGATCATCGCCGACCCCGAGCGCAAGGTGGCCGACCTCTACGGGATGGTTCATCCCGCGCACGACGAGGTCTACACCGTGCGCACGGTGTTCGTGATCGACCCCAAGAAGAAAGTGCGGCTGATGATCACGTATCCGCAGACGACGGGCCGCAACTTCGACGAGATCCTGCGCGTGATCGACTCCCTGCAGCTCACGGACAAGCATCGCGTGGCCACGCCGGTGAACTGGAAGCAGGGCGAGGACGTGATCATCGTGCCCGCCGTCAGCGACGAAGAAGCGAAGTCGAAGTTCCCTCTCGGTTGGAAGGCGCTCAAGCCCTACCTGCGCCTCACGCCGCAGCCCAAGTAAGACGGCAGGTCGTCGTCCGCGTTATCCTCGACGCGGGCGATGACCTTCCCCTCCGGCCTCCGCGCGCTCAATCACCGCGACTTCCGCATCGTCTTCGCCGGGCAGTCCGTCGCCCTCGTCGGGATGTGGATGCAGCAGGTGGCGCAGGCGTGGCTCGTGCTCCAGCTCACGAACTCGCCGTTGAAGCTCGGCCTCGTCGGCACCCTCAACTTCGCGCCCGCGCTCCTCTTCTCGCTGGTGGCGGGCGCCGTCGCCGACCGCGTGCCCAAGCGCCGGCTCCTCGTGCTCACGCAGTCGGTGATGGCGGTGCAGGCGCTGACCCTCGGTACGCTGATCGTCACCGGGCACATCGCGTACTGGCACGTGTGCGGCATGGCGCTGCTGTGGGGCGTCGCCAACACCCTGGACCTGCCCACGCGCCAGTCCTTCGTCCTGGAGCTGGTGGGCCGCGCGGATCTCGCCAACGCCGTCGCGCTCAATGCGGCAGCGTTCAACGCCGCCCGCGTGGTGGGGCCGGCAGTGGCGGGCCTGCTCATCGCCGCCGTGGGCGTGGCGCCGGCCTTCTTCATCAACGGCGCCTCCTTTCTCCTCGTCATCCCCGCCTTGCTCAGCGTGCGCACGCGCGGGCTGTCGCTGCGGCGCGGCAGCACCACCATCGGGGACGAGGTGCGCGAGGGCGTCCGCTACGCGCTGAGCACGCCCCGCATCCTCATCGTGCTCGCGATCCTGGGCGTGGTCGCCATCACCGTCTTCAACTTCAGCGTCTACGTCCCACTCCTGGCGCGCGACGTCCTCGGGCGCGGGCCCGACGGTCTGGGCTTCCTGATGGCCTCGCTCGGCGTGGGGGCGGTGGCGGGGGCGCTGTCGCTCGCCATGGTGGGCGACCGTTCCCCCTCGCTCGCGGTGTTGTTCGTCAGCGGCTTCGTGTCGTGCGGGGGATTGCTCGTGATGTCCGTGGTGCGCGACTTCGGCGTCGCCGTCGTCGCTCTCTTCATCCTCGGGTATACGTCCATCATCGTCGTGGCCCGCTGCAACGCCCCCCTTCAGCTCAGCGCCCCCGCCCGGCTTCGAGGCCGCGTCATGAGCCTGCATACGTTCGTCTTCGGCGGCGTCTT
>JBKKCN010000339.1:0-3266 GCA_046712525.1 Candidatus Rokuibacteriota bacterium | reverse complement strand
GGCTAGGCCAGGCGCCGTTCCTCGATCCCCCGGAAGGCTTTCACGCCGAGATCGCGCAGTCGATGCTCGAGAGCGGGGACTGGATCACCCCGCACGTGAACACCGTGCGCTACTTCGACAAGCCCCCCGTGCCCTACTGGCTCATGGCGGCGGCCTTTGCTGTAGACGGGGTGACCACGGCGGCGGCCCGCTTCTGGACCGCGCTCGCCGGCGTGGCGGTGGCGGCGGTGACGGCGCGCGTCGGCATGATGCTGGGCAGCCCGCGCCTCGGGCTGCTCGCCGGGCTCATGGTGGCGGCCAACCTGGGCATGTTCCTGTACGCGCGCATCGTGAAGCCGGACCTCCTCTTCATCCTCTGCATCGTGCTCGCGTACGCCGGCTTCGCCGTGGCGTACCGCGGCGGCGGCCGGTGGGCGCTCGCCCTCTTCTATGGATGCCTGGGCCTGGCCACGATCACCAAGGATCTGCTCGGCGCGGTGGGGCCCCTTGCCGTCGTCGCGCTCTTCTTCTGGCTCACACGCGAGCGGCCGCTGGCGCCCTTCGTGCCCTGGTGGGGAGTGGCGCTGCTGGCGGTGGTGGCGGTGCCGTGGTACGCGGCGGTGGAGGCGCGCAACCCGGGCTTTCTCTGGTACACGGTGATCGACAACCACGTGTTGAACTTCACCCGCCAGCGCGTCTTCCCCGACGAGGACGTGCCGCTCGGTTCCTTCGTCTTCCTCGGTGTCACGGTGCTGGCCTTCCTGCCGTGGGCGCTCGCGCTGCCGTGGGCGATCGTGCGCGCGTTCCGCCGTCCCTGGGAGGATGCGACGGGGCGCCTGTGGGTGCTCTTCGCGCTGTGGCCCCTCGTCGTCATCGGGTTCTTCGCGCTCTCCCCTTTCAAACTTCCTCACTACGGGCTTCCCGCATTTCCCGCCCTCGCCCTGCTCGCCGCGCGCGTCTGGGACGAGTCGATCGACGCCGTGCCGCACGCGGTACCGCCCCGGGTGCTGCTGGCGCCCATCCTGGTCACCTTCGTGGTGGTGGCGGCGGCCTTCACCCTCGCGTGGCTCGACCGGCTGCCCCTTCCGCCCGCCGCCATGAGCAACGTCGACGTGGCCACGCGTAACCTCGCCGCGCGCGGGGAGGCCATCCCACGCGGCGCCCTCGAGCCGTACCTGCGCGTCCTCGCCAGTAGCGCGCTGATCTTCGGCAGCGCGGCGGTGGCGATGGCGGTGGCGGTATGGCGGCGCGCGCCCGGCCTCGGGGTGGGGGTGGCCCTGGCGGCCATGGTCGCCTTCCTGCCCTTCGCGGGCGACGGCATGGTGCAGTTCGCGCGCAGCCGGTCTGCCCGTCTCATCGTGGAGGCGCTCGTGTTGCGTCTGCAGCCGGGCGACGAGGTGCTCCACGAGGGCGCCCTCGAGAACAGCGGCTCGCTGCTGCTCGCCGTGCGCGCGCCCGTGCGCGTCGTCAATGGCCTGCAATCGAACCTGGCCGCGCTACCTTTGCGGATTCGCGCGCCCTCTTCTGGGACAAGGAGGCGTTGCGGGCCGCGTGGCCGGCGCCGGGCCGGCGCTTCCTGGTGTCGGCGGTGGATCCGGCGCGCAGCGTGGTGCTTGCGCTTCCGGCGGGCTCCGTGCACCTCGTGGCCAGGGGCGGGGGACGCTCCCTCTACTCGAACCTTGCCCAGTGAGCCGCGGCCATCGAGAATGGCGGTGTGACCGCGCGGGCATCGCGCTACACCCTGAAGCCGGACCCGCACAGTAGCCACGCTGTCATCCTGCGCTGGCTGGGTGACGGGCACGGCCGGCGCGTGCTCGACGTGGGTGCCGCCGACGGATTGCTGAGCCGCCCCCTGAGCGCGCGCGGCTGGAAGGTGACCGCACTCGAAGCGGATGCGCCGGCAGCGGCGGCCGCGGAGGCGCACTGCGAGCGGGTGATCGTGGCCGACCTCGACGTGGCCGTGCCCGCCCTCGATCCCGACTTCGACGCCATCGTGTGCGGCGACGTGCTGGAGCACCTCGCCCATCCCGCGCCCGCGCTGCGCTCGCTGGGGCGCGCTCTCGCTCCCGGCGGGGTCGTGGTGGTATCGGTGCCGAACGTGGCGCACCTGTGGATGCGGCTGTCGCTGCTGGCGGGCCGCTTCGAATATGCCGAGCGCGGCATCCTCGACCGTACCCACCTGCGCTTCTTCACGGAGCGCTCGCTGCGCGCCCTGCTCACCGAGGCCGGCCTCACGATCACGCGCGCCACGGCGACGCCGGCGCCCCTGTACCAGGTGGTGCCCGAGCGCTGCCACGGTGCCGTGCTGGCGGCCACGCACGGCGCGAGCGCGGCGGCGGCGCGGCTGTTTCCGCGGTTGCTCGGCTATCAGCTCGTGCTGCAGGCGGCACGGGCGTGAGCAAGCCGAACGTGGTCGTGGTCATGCCGGCCTATAACGCGGGGCGCACGCTGCGGCTGACCTACGAGGAGCTTCCCAAGGACTCCGTGAATCTCGTCATCCTGGTGGACGACGCCTCCACGGACGGCACGCTCGAGGTGGCCCGCCAGCTCGGCCTCTCGATCTTCGTGCACAATCGCAACTACGGCTACGGCGCCAACCAGAAGACGTGCTACACGGAGGCTCTGCGCGCGGGGGCGGACGTGGTGGTGATGGTGCACCCGGATTACCAGTACGATCCCACGCTCCTGCCGCAGCTCATCGAGCCCATCGTGCGGGGCGACGCGGACGTGGTGCTGGGCTCGCGCCTGAAGAGCGGTGATGCCGTGGCGCACGGGATGCCGTGGTGGAAGTTCGTGGCCAACCGCTTCCTCACCGGCGTCGAGAACGTCGCCTTCGGCCTCTCGCTGTCGGAATATCACACGGGCTACCGCGCCTTCCGCCGCGACGTGCTCGACACCGTGAACTTCGCCGCGAACTCGGACAGCTTCGTCTTCGATCAGGAGATCATCGCGCAGGCGGTGGCCGCGCACTTCCGGATCGCCGAGATCGCCGTGCCCGCCCGCTACTTCCGCGAAGCCTCTTCCGCCGGCGTCATCGCGTCGTCGATCTACGGCCTGCGCATCCTCTCCGTCCTCTTCTGGTTCAAGCTCAACCGCTGGGGCCTGCGCCGCTCGAGACGCTTCGACAGCCTGCAGGCGCGTTACACGCGCCTCCCGTAAATCGCGCACGGTTCGAAAACCGCGGGGGGACATGGGGGCCGTCACGGCCCCCCATGCTCCAACAGTGACGCGCACTCACCAGTCTCTCAGGGCCCCGGGCCCAACACGTGTGACGCGTGGTGGTGCAC
>JBKKCN010000338.1:0-4323 GCA_046712525.1 Candidatus Rokuibacteriota bacterium | reverse complement strand
CGCCCCGGCGCGTGGCCCCCCACCTCACCACCCACTACGTGGGCCGCGGCGGCGCGCGCGTCACGCGCGCCGTCGACGACGTCTCCTTCACGCTGGGCGAGAGCGAGACGCTCGGCATCGTGGGCGAGTCGGGCTCCGGCAAGACCACGCTCGCGCTGTCCCTCGTGCGCCTGCTGCCGCCCGCGGCGCGCATCGTGAGCGGAGAGATCCGGTTCGCCGGCGACGATCTGATGACGAAGTCCGACGGCGAGATGCGGCGGATCCGCGGCAAGCAGATCGGCATGATCCTCCAGGATCCGATGGCGTCGCTCAATCCGCTCTTCACCATCGGTGACCAGGTGGCGGAGCCCATCCGCGTGCACGAGGGCGGCAGCCGGCGCGGCGCGTGGACGCGCGCGTGCGAGCTGCTGACCTCGGTGCGGATCCCCGCCGCCGCGCAGCGGGTGCGCGAGTACCCGCACCAGATGTCGGGCGGCATGCGCCAGCGCGTGGTGGCGCCATCGGCATCTCGTGCGAGCCGCGGCTGCTCATCGCCGACGAGCCCACCACCAGTCTCGACGTGACCATCCAGGCGCAGTACCTCGATCTGCTGCGCGACATCCAGAAGGAGCGGCGCCTGGCCATGATCTTCATTACCCACAACCTGGGGATCGTGGCGCGCATGTGCGACACGGTGGCCGTCATGTACGCCGGGCGCATGGTGGAGGCCGGCCCCGTGCGCCGCATCTTCAATGCCCCCGCGCACCCGTACACGCGCGCGCTCATCGAGTCGATCCCCAAGCTCGGCGAGAACTCGGACCGGCTCACGGCCATCGCCGGCCAGCCGCCCGACCTCGCCGCGCTGCCGCCCGGCTGCTCGTTCGCACCCCGCTGCGGGCACGTGATGGATCGATGCCGGACGGAGGTCCCGCCCCCGTTTCCGGTGGCGGCCGGGCACGTGGCGGGCTGCTGGCTGCACGGGGCAGTGGAGGCGGCGACATGACGCCGGTCATCGAAGCGCGGAACCTGACCAAGCACTTTCCGGTCAGGCGCGGCCTCTTCGGCACCGCGGGCAGCGTGCGCGCCGTCGACGACGTGTCGTTCGCCCTCGAGCCCGGCCGCACGCTGGGCGTGGTGGGAGAGTCGGGGTGCGGCAAGACCACCACCGCCAAGCTCGTGCTGCTGCTGGAGAAGCCGACGGCGGGCGACATCCGCTTCGAGGGGCGCGACCTCCAGTCGCTCGACGCGCAGGGGCTCCGAGACTACCGGCGCAACGTGCAGGCGGTGTTCCAGGATCCCTTCGCCTCGCTCAACCCGCGCATGCGGGTGGGGGCCATCATCGCGGAGCCGCTCGTGACTAACGCGCGGCTGTCCGCGGCCGACGTGAGCGCGCGGGTGCGCCGGCTCGTCGACCTCGTGGGGCTGCCCGAGCGCGCGCCCGACCTGTTCCCGCACGAGTTCTCCGGTGGCCAGCGCCAGCGCATCGCCATCGCCCGCGCGCTGGCGCTCTCACCCAAGGTGATCGTGCTCGACGAGCCGGTCTCCGCCCTCGACGTGTCGATCCGGGCCCAGATCCTCAATCTCCTGCGAGACATCCAGCGGGAGCTTGGCGTCGCCTATCTCTTCATCGCGCACGATCTCGCCGCCGTCGCCCACATGAGCTCCACCATCGCCGTGATGTACCTCGGCCACGTGGTGGAGATCGGCGACGCGCGCGCGGTCGCGATGTCGCCCAAGCATCCCTACACGCAGGCGCTCTTCTCGGCCGCGTTGCCCTCGCATCCCGACGAGACGCGCGCGGAGATCATCCTGACGGGGGAAGTGCCGAGCCCGCTCAACCCGCCCGCGGGCTGCCGCTTCCACCCGCGATGCCCCCACGTGATGGAGCGCTGTGCGAGCCTCGCGCCCAAGCTGAGGCCCGTGCATACACGCGAGGTGGCCTGCCACCTGTACGACCCCTTTAGTTAGAGGGGAGCTCGAAGGGCCCCACGCCCCCGTTCTCGCCGGAGCGGCATCATACCTCTGCCGGTCCGCTTACTTGCGGGACGACAGCAGGGGCCATAGAATGGCGCCGTCGGCCGGGTGGCGGCCGGCAGTCCTGATGGTCCCTTGTTCCCGCTCGATCCCGTTTCGGGGATTGGCGGCGGGCGAGAGTTCTAGAACACCGACAAAGGAGTCGGCAGTGATCGGACGGGTGCCCCGCTACTCTCGGATCGCGGAGTCGCTTCGCGAGCGGATTCGCGCCGGCGACCTGCCGCCGGGGACGCGCCTGGACAACCAGCGCGCGCTCGCGAAGAGCTTCGGGGTGACGCTGATGACGCTGCGCCAGGCCCTCGAGGTGCTCGAGCGCGACAATCTGATTGCACGCCGGCACGGGCTCGGTACCTTCGTGGCAGCGCCGTCGATCGACTACGACATCCTTCAGCTCCGGCGCTTCGCGGGGGATCTCTCCGCGCAGGGCGAGCACGTGAGCACGCGGCTGCTCGACAGTCGTCTCACCGTCGGCGACCGCCGCGTGACGCGCGCTCTTGGCCTCGGCCCTCGCGCGCGGGTGATGGCGCTGGAGCGGCTGCGCCTCGTGGACGGCCATCCCATGAGCCTGCAGCGCTCCTTCCTCGCCGCGCGCCTCGGCGAAGAGGTGCTGCGGGCGGACCTCGACGTCACGCCGCTGAGCCAGGTGCTCGAGTTCAAGCTGGGCATCCTCATCGAGCGCGCGCGTGAGACCGTCTCCGCCGTGCGCCTGAGCCCGCGCGAGGCACGTGCGCTGGGGTGCCGCACGGGCGCCCCCGCCTTCGAGTCGGAGCGCGTGTCGTTCGACGGCGGCGGGCAGCCGATCGTCTTCGATCGCGTCTTCATCCCGGGCGACCGATTCCGGATCACCCGCGAGCTTCAGTACGAGCCGGGCGAGCGACATTCCCGGCAGGGCGAGCCGCAGCACGACGGCGTTGCCGCAGGCACGCGCGGGCGAGGCGAGCGAAATTCCAAAGGAGCGACCAGTTCATGAAGATCGTAGTGGCCATCAAGCAGGTGCCGGACACCGCCACCGCGGTGAAGATCAGCGGCGGAGATCCCAAGGCGATCGAGACCGCGGGCATCACGTGGATCATCTCGCCCTACGACGAGTTCGCGGTCGAGGAAGCGCTGCGGCTCAAGGAAAAGCGCGGCCAGGGGGAAGTGATCGCCGTCTCGCTCGGCCCCGACCGCGTCAAGGAGGCGCTGCGCTCCGCGCTCGCGATGGGCTGCGACCGCGCCGTGCACCTCAACGATCCCGCCTGGGCCAACGCCGACACGCTCGCCACCGCGCAGGCGCTGGCCGCCGTCATCAAGCAGGAAGCGCCGCAGCTCGTCCTCTGCGGCCGCCAGGCCATCGACGACGACATGGGTGGCGTGGCCGCGCAACTCTCGGAGGTGCTCGGCTGGCCGTGCGCGTCCTGGATCATGGAGGAGGCCGTCGACGCCGACGGCAAGAGCGTGCGTGTGGGGCGCCAGGTGGAAGGCGGTCTCGAGATCTTCGACCTGCCGCTGCCCGCCGTACTGTCGGCGCAGAAGGGTCTCAACGAGCCGCGGTACCCGACGCTGAAGGGGATCATGGGCGCCAAGAAAAAGGAGATCAAGGACGTGAAGGCGACGGACCTCGGTCTCGGCGCCGTGACTCCGCAGCTCAGCATCACCGCGCTGGAAGCGCTGCCCGCGCGGCCGCCGGGCCGGATCATCCAGGGCGAGACGGCGGTGGCCGTCAAAGAGCTGGTGCGCGCCCTGCGCGAAGACGCCAAAGCGATCTAGGGGGACTGACGACATGGCAGGCGCGTTCTGGTGCATCGTCGAGGACGATCGGAAAGGCAATCCGAAGAAGGTGATGGCGGAAGTCATCGGCGAGGCCGCGCGCCTCGGCGGCGGCGCCGTGGAAGCGGTGTGGGTCACGGACAAGGCATCGCCCGAGGGGCTGGCGCAGCTCGGCGCATGGGGAGCCACGAGGATCCTGCTGCTCGAGAACGCCGCCTTCGTTACGTACATGGGCGAGGTGTGGACGCCGGTGCTCGCGGACCTCGCGGCCAAGGAGGCGCCCAAGGCGATCTTCGGTCCCGTCACCAGCCGCCAGCGTGAGCTCGTCGCGCGTCTGGCCGCGCGCCTCGGTGTGGGGCTCGCCGCTGACTGTGTCGGCTTCAAGATGGAGGGCGACAAGCTCGTGGCGACGCGGCCGGTATACGCGGGCAAGCTGTTGTCCAGGGTCACCTGGGCGAAGCAGCCCTGGGTGGCCACGCTGCGCCCGAACGTCTTCCGTCCCGCGGAGTCGCAAGCCGGCAAGACGGCCACCGTCGACAAGCCCGCGGTCACCGTGCCCCC
>JBKKCN010000337.1:0-13253 GCA_046712525.1 Candidatus Rokuibacteriota bacterium | reverse complement strand
AGGGGAACTTGGAGTAGGTCAGCACCCAGCCGAAGGCGCCCACGAGCCCGATGATGAGCCCGATGACGCCGGACAGCCGCGCGGAGTCGGCGAAGATCTCCGGCAGATCTTTCCACGACAGCTCGCGGTAAAAGAGCGGTGGCACGATGAGCGCGTACAGCACCGCCACCGCCGCCGCTTCCGTGGGCGTGAACCAGCCGCTCACGATGCCGCCCATGATGATGACCGGGATCATGATGGCCGGCATGGCGTTGCGCATGGCCGCCATGAAGGTCGCCATGGTGGGCGGGGGCTCGCGCGGATAGTTGCGCTTGCGTGCGATGATGAAGGTCGGCACCGCCATCCCGATGCCGACCATCAGCCCCGGCAGGTAGCCGCCCGCGAAGATGGCCGCCACTGACTCGTCCGCCATCCAGGCATAGATGACCGCCACGATCGAGGGCGGGATGATGGGGGCCAGGATCGCGGTGCAGATCGTGAGCACGGTGGCGAAGTCCTTGTCGTAGCCCTTGCGCACCATCTGGGGAATCAGGAAGGTGCCGAGCGCGGAGACGTCGGCAACGGCGGAGCCGGAGATGCCGCCGAAGATCATCGAGTCCACGATGTTGACGTAGGCGAGCCCGCCCCGGAAGCGACCCACGAGCACGGTGGCGAGGTCGATGATGGCGCGCGCGACGCCGCCGCGCGCGGCAATGTTGCCGGCGAGGATGAAGAGGGGCGCGGACAGAATGATGTAGGAATCCGAGAGCAGTCCCACCAGGCGCGACGGGATGATGATCGGGTTGAGCGCGGCGTAGAACGTGGCGGCGGCGAGAGTGCCCACGCCGAGGGCGATGCCGATGGGCATCCCCATCACCACGAAGAACAGGAAGACGATCAGGAGGGTTTCTGCCACAGCTCCCTCGCGACGCGGGCCGCGCGCCAGGCCATGGGGATGATGATGAGCGCGGAACCGATGGGCACCGCCGCGTAGACGTACCCGAGCGGGAGCTGCAGGCTGGCGCTGGTCTGGAGCTGGGCGTTCGGCACCAGCACGAGGCTGGTCTTGATGAGGGACAGGAAGAAGAGAATCCCCACCACGTTTGTGAAGAGGATCGCGACGAGGCGGCCACGCGGGCCGAAGCGGTCCCGGAAGAAATCGAGGGTGGTGTGCTGTCCGCGGTGCATCGCCGCCGCGGCGCCGATCATGACGAGCCAGACGAAGAGGAAGCGCGGCAGCTCGTCGAGGCCGTCGACGATCTGGGAGCCGAGCCAGCGCAGCACGACGCTGCCGACCACCGCCGCCGTCATCACGGCCAGGATGGCGCCGCCGAGGTACCCGAGCCATTCATAGACCCGGGTACCCCGGCCGCCGCCGATCGGACGCTCGTCCACGCTTACTTGATGCTGAGGATGTGATCGACGATCTTGCGCGCGTCCTTGCCCGCGGGCGAGGCGTAGAACTCCTCGTACACGCTCTTGGTGGCGTCGCGGAAGGGGGTGGCGTCGGGCTTGGTGATGAGCCCGCCCTTCTCCTTCACCTGCGCCTGGATCGACTTGTCCTCCTCGAGGATGAACTTGCGGTTCCACTGCTCGGCGTACTTCGCCGCGTCCACGATGGCCTTCTGGCCCGCGGCGTCCGTCTTCTCCCACGACGCCTTGGACATGATGAGCGCCACCGCCTGGTGCGTGTGGCGCACGTCGGCCACGTTCTTCACGATGTCGTAGAACTTGTTGTGGTAGTACGTGTTGATCCCGCCCTCGGCGAAGTCGATGACCTTCGTCTGCAGCGCCGTCGCCACTTCCGGAAACGCGATGGGCGTCGAGATCATCCCGAGCGCCTTGAAGGTGGCCACGAGGATCTTGTCTTCCTGCACGCGGATCTTCTTGCCCTTCACGTCGGCGAGCGAGTTGATCGGGTGGTGCCCGTAGATGCCGCGATAGCCGGCGGCGAAGAAGGCCACCAGCTTCAGGCCTTTCTTCTCGAGCACGGGGCCGTAGTAGTTGCGGATGACGTCGCTGCCGTCGAGGGCGGCGTAGACGTGCGCGTAGTCGCGGAAGATGTACGGGAGCTGGAAGACGGACATCTCGGGCACGAGCGTCGACAGCGGCGCCGTCGTCATGGGCGAGAAGTCCACCGTGCCGAGCTGCACGTTCTGCCCCACCTCGCGCTCGCCCCCGAGCGCGCCCGAGTGATGATGCGTGATCTTGATCTTCCCGCCCGACAGCTCCGCGACCTTGTCGACGAACTGCTGCGCGGCCTGGGCGGTGCCGTGCTTGGGGGGGTTCACGTTGCCCATGGTCATCTCGCGCGTCTGTGCGCCCGCGCTCGCGGTGACGCCCAGCACGAGGAGGGCGGCGATGGTGGCTCGAATCATGGTGGTTCTCCTTATCGGTACGGGTCGGGTGACTGCTTGACGGTGTTCCAGAAGACGGGATCGTGACTGGGAAAGATCCGCCCGCCCACGAGACGGGCGATGGTCTTCAACTTCTTGATGGAGTGCAGCGCCAGGGTCGGGTTCCACACCACCCCGGGCGGCCGCTCCTTGTCGATCGACTCCTGCCAGTAGCACGCATCGCCGGCGAGGACGACGGCGCCCGTCTCCGGCAGCTCCACGAGCAGCGACTGATGGCCGGGCGTGTGACCGTCGGTCCGCAGCACGCTCACGCCCGGCACGAGCTCGGTGTCGCCGTCAAGCAGGCGCCACTTCGCTCCCGGCAGCTCGAAGTTCTTGCGGTAGTAAAAACTCTCGAAGAAGGAGGCCGGGTAGTGCGCATACGCGTACTCGTCCTTCTGGACGATGAGCTCCGAGGACGGGAAGAGCGCCGCGCCCCCCGCGTGATCGTAGTGCAGGTGCGAGAGCACGACCATGTCCACCTGCGAAGGCTCGAGGCCGAGCGCATCCAGGCGGTGGACGAGGAGGTCTTCGTCCGTGAAGCGGGCGTAGGAGTCGTTGCGCATGAGGCCGGGCACGGCGCGGGGCGATACCCCCGTGTCGAAGAGGATGACCGCGTCGGAGGTCCGCACGAGATAGCAGGTGATCGGAATCTGAAACTTCTCGCCGGAGAGGTCACCATAGAAAAGACCCGAGCGCTGGAACCCCATGAACCCGTTCTGTAGCGCGTAGAGGGCTTGAACCGCCATTGGCGCCGGGATTCTAGCATCGTTTCTACATGGGGGCCGCGACGGGCCCCCAAGCCCCCGACGTCCCGACGTTCGGAAGCGGCACGGCGTCGCCGTGCCGCTCCTCTACCCCGCGAGCGCCATCACGAGCGCCGTGAGGACGACCTGGACGAGCCAGCCCAGGAAGCAGACGGCGACGGCACGCAGGGTACTGGTGAAGTCGAGCGCCTGGCGGACGCCGATGACGACAGCCACCAGCGTCCAGATTGCGGTGACGAGGAACACGAACCCCTGCAAGAAGGGGATGATGCCCACCACGCGCAGGATGCCGGGAGCCTGGGCGAAGCCGATCGTGCGCGCGAGCTGGCTCCAGTCCGCCTGCGTGCTGGGCTCGCGCAGCCAGCGGGTGCCGATGAGATAGGTGATCCACGCCCAGAATGCCCAGCCGAGGAGGCCGGCGACGGTGCCGAAGATGAGGCCGCGCACGCCCGCCCCCGCGCCGATGCCGGCTGCCACGCTGCTGAGCACCACCACGCCGAGGGCCTGGCCGGTGGCGGCGGTGTCGGTCTCGACTTCCTCGTAGAGCGTCACGTCCAGCTTCGCTGCTCGCACCATTCGCTCCACGAAGGTCGCCATCAGGCCTCCTTTGCCGTTCCGCCGCATCCTACGCTAGAATCCGGGCACCCGGCCGCGAGGAGACCGCCATGGATTTTTCGCTCACCGAGTCGCAGGAGCTGATTCGCAAGGAAGTCGCCACCCTTGCGAAGTCGTTTTCGTTCGAGTACTGGCGGGAAAAGGACAAGAAGGCCGAGTATCCCTGGGAGTTCGTGAAGGCGTTCGCGCAGGCGGGCTGGCTCGGCATGATCGTGCCGGAGGAGTACGGCGGCGCCGGGCTCGGCGTCACCGAGGCCGCCCTCATGCTGCACGAGATCTGCGCGGCGGGCGCGGGCACCAGCGGTGCCTCGCCCATCCACTTCTACATGTTCCCGCCCATGCCGCTCATCAAGCACGGCAGCGCGGCCCTCAAGCAGAAATACCTGCCGCGCGTGCCCACGGGCGAGATCGTCATGTCGTTCGGCGTCACCGAGCCCAACGCGGGCACGGATACGTCGCGCATCCAGACGGTGGCCCGGCGCGAGGGCTCGAAGTTCATCGTCAACGGCCGCAAGGTGTGGAACACCAACGCGCAGAACGCCACCCACATGCTGCTGCTCGCGCGCACGGAGCCGCGCGAGGCGAATCCGAAGAAGCCGGTGAAGGGGATGACGCTCTTCTTCACGGAGTTCGACCGCTCGAAGATCACGGTGCAGGAGATCGAGAAGCTGGGCCGGGCCGCCGTGGACTCGAACGAGATCTTCATCGACGGCCTCGAGATTCCCGTGGAGAACGTGGTGGGCGAGGTCGGCAACGGCTTTTACCACCTGCTGGACTCGCTCAACCCGGAGCGCGTGTTCACCGGCATCGAGGCGGTCGGGATCGGCCGCGCTGCCCTCGCCCGCGGCGTCGAGTACGCCAAGCAGCGCGTCGTGTTCGATCGGCCCATCGGGCAGAACCAGGCCATCGCCCACCCCCTCGCCATGGCGTGGGCGAAGCTCGAGACCGCCGAGCTGATGTGCATGAAGGCGGCGTGGCTCTTCGACAACGGCCATCCGTGCGGGGCGGAGTCCAACGCCGCCAAGCTCATGGCGGCCGAGGCCGGCTTCGAGGCGTGCGACGTCGCGCTGCAAACGCACGGCGGGTACGGCTACGCCAAGGAGTTCTACGTCGAGCGGCTGTGGCGCGAGGTGCGGCTCTACAAGATAGCGCCCGTGTCACAGCAGATGGTCCTCAATCAAATCGCCGAGCACGTGCTCGGGCTTCCCAAGAGCTACTAGGAGCTGATGATGAGCCCCCTACGCATCCTCACCGTCCTCATGGCTCTGTATTTTCTGTACGCGGTCGCCATGCAATACAACGATCCGGACCCGGTGCAGTGGATGGCCATCTACGGCGCCGCTGCCCTCGCGTGCGTGCTCGCGCTGGTTCGACGCCTGTGGCGATGGTATCCGGTGGGTGTGGCAGTGGTGGCGGCGGTGTGGGCCGCCACGCTGGCGCCCGGGGTCATTGGCCACGTCGCGCCGCGCGATCTCTTCGCCAAGGCTGGCATGCTCACGCCCAGGGTGGAGGAGGCGCGAGAGATGCTCGGCCTCGTGATCGTGGTGGTGTGGATGGCGGTGCTTTCTGTATGGGGGGCCTCGAGCACGCCCGCCTTACGCTCGGCAGCGCGCCCGCACAGCCGTGGCGTGTCTCGATAGTCGACGAGAAAGGGGACCTCGGATGAGTCAGGTGGTGACCAGGTTTGGCTCGCTCGATGGCTGGGATAAGGGGGGCGTCGAGATCATCAACGACGACCCGAAGAATTATGTGTTCTCCAACATCTTCGAAGTGGCGTCGAAGGCCAAGCCGTACGAGAAGGTCGCTGTTGGCAAAAACATCGAGTACGTGATCGAGGCGATCCGGGCCGAGGGCGTGTCGGCGTGGAGGGCACCGGGCCAGGACGAGTTCGCGCTGGTGATGGACGGCGAGGTGGAGATCCGCCTCCTGAAGCTCGCCGATGCGGGCGTGGTGCCGGCGGGGACGAAGGGATCCGTGGAGCTGGCGGGGACGCCGGCGGGCAAGAAGATGGGCAAGGTGCGGGCGCGGCGGGGCCACATGACGCTGCTGCCGGTGCTCGCCGCCTACCAGTTCCGGGCCGATCGCCCGGCGGTGATCCTGTTGCAGACGCTGGCGGGGCGCGACACGGTCGAGCGCTGGGCCGAGATCTGCCAGACTGCGCCGCAGCGGCGGTCGTGAGCAAGGAGGCCGACATGGCCACGGAGAGCATGCCCGAGATCGGCAGCATCGAGCCTAACCGTCACGGCTACCGGACGTTCACGCTCGGATCGTTCCGGTTCGAGCGGGACGAGTACTTCGCGCACGTGGTGTGGCCCAAAGGCCGGCACGCGCTCTCGGTGGACGCCTTTCTGAGAGCGCTGCAGCGCGACATCGCGTGGGGGTTCTTCTACGGCACTGTGAATTTCGACGGCGTCGTCGGGACCGTGAATCATTACGGCACGGTGGACCTGTACGCAGGGCGGTTCAACGCGCACTACCGCCAGGCGGGGCTGGATCATTCCGAGAACTTCGCGACGGAACTGATCCAGCGCGTGTTCGAGGCAATGCTGGAGGACTGGACGAACAAGACGTTCGACCCCTTCGCGAGCCCGGCGGAGACGGGAACGGCGTTCGGGCCCAAGAACGGCAGCAACAAGCAGGCGATCACGCGGCACCGGGTGACGGCGAAGCGAATGATCGGCTGCCCGGGCGACGAGCCGCCGCGGAGCGACGAGAGCGGGTTTGCGATCAACCGGCACTTCGCGGACGTGCGGCAGGACGCGCCGGAGGTGCAGGCGGAGCCGGGGTTCGAAGGCGAGGTGGTGGCGTTCAACCTGTTCGCGTACCTGTCGCGCTCGGACGTGACGTGGAATCCGTCGGTGGTCTCGGTGTGCAAGGCGAGTCTCTACTGTCCGACGACGGAGGAGTACATCCTGCCCGTGATCCACGGCAACGACCGCGTGGAATGGTTCGTGCAACTGTCGGACGAGATCCACTGGGAGGTGGAGGACCGGGACACGGGCGCGGTGCGGGCGCGGGTAGTGATGAAGGCGGGCGACGTGGCGGCGATGCCGGCGGACATCCGGCACCGCGGGTTCTCGCCGAAGCGGTCGATGCTGCTGGTATGGGAGAACGCCTCGCCGGAGCTGCCCGCCCTGTATGCCAGCGGCAAGATGCCGCCGACGCCGGTGCAGTTTTAGCGGAGCGTGATGGACACGGCCTCCTTCGCGCACGGCGTTCACCTCGTCGGCAGCGTGCCGCTCGCGAACGCGGAGGCGGTGTTTCGCACGGCCGCGACGGAGATCGGCGATCGACTGCGCCGCATCCCCGATGGCGAGACCGGTCCACGCTCCGATTGGATCGTCTGGCAGTTGCCGATCTTCACCTCACAATCGGAACTCGAGATCGTCCCGCCCGCGCCCGACAGCTGGCGCCCGCTTCCGCGCGTCCGTCTCTCCGACGGCGGCCGCACGGAGCGCGTGCGATTCGAAGCGCTCGGATACGCGGAGGCTGCGATCGCCTCCTACCGGACATTCGCGCGCCTCAAGCGGGACGGTGTGGTCCCGGTCGCCTGCCGTTTTCAATGCAGCCTGCCCACACCGCTCGCTCCCGTGTTCGCCTTCGTCGTCCCCGAGCATCAACCGCTGCTCGAGCCCCTCTACGAGGCAGGCCTTCTCGCAGAGCTCGGGCACATCCTGCGTGAAGTGCCGCACGACCAGCTCGCGATCCAATGGGACACGAATTTCGAGTTCGGGATGCTGGAAGGCGTCTTTCCCGTGTGGTTCGCCGACGTCAAGGGCGGGATTCTGGAACGTCTGCTGCGGCTCTCGCGCCACGTCCCACATGACGTCGAGCTCGGATACCACTTCTGTTACGGCGACGTTCAGCATCGACACTACACCGAGCCCGCGGACACCGGAAAGCTCGTGGAAATCGCCAACGCGTTGATGGCCAGCCTCGGCCGGCCGCTCCACTGGCTCCACGTGCCGGTGCCGCGTGGGCGGACCGACGAGTCATACTACGCGCCGCTGCGCGAGCTGCGGCTACGCCCCGAGACCGAGCTCTACCTCGGACTCGTCCATCACACCGACGGTGTCGACGGCAGCCGCCGGCGCATGGAGACGGCGAGTCGCTTCGCGTCGAGCTTCGGGATCGCGACCGAGTGCGGCTGGGGGCGGCGCGCCCCCGCCACGCTCGGCGAGCTCCTGCGCATCCATCGCGAGCTGAGCGCGCCCGTCCACGACGCGGGCATCGCGCCGCACCGGTTCGAGTGGCCGGGCGGATTCACGCGCGTCCCCGACGAGGACTGGACGCGCCATCCGGTGGACACCTTCGGCCTTCGCTACGACACCGTGGAGAACCACGGCTGGTACAAGAACCTGGATCCGACGGTCGAAGACATCGCACGGTACCTGACGGGCGGACAGATCCTCATCGACTACTCGGGCGGGACCGGCATCCTGCTCGACCGTCTGAAGCTGCGCGTCTTCGACCGTCGCTTCGGTGTGCTGATCGCGGACAGCTCGCCGAAGTTCCTGCGCGTTGCGCTCGACAAGTTTCAGCACGACGAGCGCGTGGCTTTCCGGTACCTGGGCTGGCTCAAGGGCCAGGAACGTCTGCAGCTGCTCGAGGAAGTGCTGGGGGAGGAGCTCCTCGCGCGCGGCGTCGATGCGATCGCCTCCACCAATGCGATCCACCTCTATTCCGACCTGCCGGGGACACTCGCCTCCTGGGCGCGCGTGCTCCGCGCGGGCGGGCGCGTGTTCGTGCAGTCCGGCAACATCCGCAATCCCGACGCGAAGCCCGCGGAGTGGGTGCTCGACGAGACGGTGTGGGCGATCCACGAAGTCGCGGTCGGGCTCGTGCGCAACGACGCCCGCTACGCAGCCTATCGCCCGGCCCTCGACGACGAGGCGCGGATGCAGGCCTACGTGGCGTACCGCGACCGAGTGTTCCTGCCCGTGCGCCCGCTCGACTACTACCTGCGCTGCCTGACGGACGCGGGCTTCGTCGTGGGCGAAGTGACCGCGCGTGGCATCGAAGCGCGCGTGGGCGATTGGTTCGAGTTCCTCAGCGCCTACCACGAAGCCGTCCTCGGCTGGGTGGGGGGGTCGTCGAAAGTCGAGGGCGCGGCCGCGACGCCGGAAGGCGTGCGCGATCGGCTCGCCTTGATTCGTCATGCGATGGAGACGCTGTTCGGCGGGCGACCGACGTTCCGCTGCTGCTGGAGCTACATCAACTGCGCGCGCGCTTGAGGCCGTCTACGATCCTCCGTCGCTCCTGAAGCGGCGTAGTTCCTCGCGGAGGCGGGGGAGTGCCTCCGCCACCGGCAGCAGCCCGCGCTCCGCGATGTGCTCGGCCACCGCCAGTCCCGCGAGGACGTTGCCACGTCGGTTGAAGTGGAAGTCCACCCGGTAATAGAGGTCGCGCACGGGGTCGAGGCCGGCACGCGGCGTGCCGTCGGCGTGCGCGCGCAGGACGGGCAGCAGATCGAGGTGGGCAATGTCCCGTCCGGCGAGCAAGCGGGCCACGATCTCGTGGGGCCGCTCCACGTCGATCCGGTGCCCGGTGGCGAGGAATAGGTAGACCTGGAAGTTGGTGGGTAGCAGAACCACCAGCAGCGGCGCGCGATGCTCGGCGGCGAGTGCCTGGAACGTCGCAACGCCTTCGAGGTGGCGACGCCACGCCTGGTCCAGCCAGGCGCGCCCCGTGGCCGACGTGAACGTAAGAGGGATGGCCGGCTCCTGGGGCGATGACTTCAGGAGGCCCGCGCGGTGGAGCGGGCGCGCGAGCGCGGGGAAGCGGGCGGCGGTGGTACGCAGCGCCTGTCCGAGCAGGCTGAATAGCCGGGATCGGGCCGCCAGCCGGCACTTCGAGCGCTGCAGGAGTGAATCCGCCGTGCACGTACGGCTGCGCTCGAAGTCCCGCACCTTCTCTTGCAGGGCGAGCGCATCGTACGTCTCGATGGCGCCGGTGTCGCGGTCGGTGAGGCGGCGCGCCGCCACCTGCCAGCCGTTGAGGACGGTCGCGCGCGGGAAGAGCACGTCGTCCTCCAGATCGTTCGGGAACCAGCCGACGATGATGAGCTCGGGCGCCGTCTTCATGTACGCGACGATCCGGCGCGCTTTGACGAGCTGCTGGCGTGTGCCAGAGCCGGGGATGCCGCACTTGAGCACGCGCCGCCCCAGCCGGGTCTCGACCACGGTGCCCCAGTTGTCCTCGAAGCCGGTGGAGCCGTGCGTGAAGCTGTCGCCCACGAGCAGCACGTACGGCGTGCCCGGGCGGACGTCGGTGTCGAAGCAGCCGAGCTCGTTGGACCACATCTCGCGAGTCGTGCGGTCTTCCCGCTCTTCCCGCGTGCGAGGAAAGTCGGGCACGATGTCGTAGCCCATCTCAGCGTCGGCTCGATAGTAGTGCCGATGTGAGGTGAGCACGGGCGGAGCGGGCACGAGGACGCGGACGATTCCCTCGGCCGCGAAGAGCGTGACCAGAATGCTGAAGACAAGAAGCCCGATGCGTCCGAGGACAGCCCCCACAGCAGCCGGACGGTACCGGCGGCTGGAACCCGAAGTCAGGACGGGATACCGAGGCGCGTCTCCCGGGTTCTCCGGGACGCGTCCGAGCGTCCGAGCGAATGGGGGTGTAGGGGGCCCTTCTAGGCCCCCTACGTCCACTAATGCATGCGCGTGTCGTCGAAGCCGTGCGAGGACTTGATGCGGTTCTCCGTGCCCGGGATGTACTTCTTTTCCAGCTCCTGGAAGTGGCTCACGCGCGCCATCACGTGGTGGCTCTCGGTGGGGTGGCCCGCCTTCGTCTTCTCCAGCCGCCACTGCGCCTGCTCCTGGTCCTTCACGAGCTCGTCCATCGCGTTCCACACCGCGTACATGCCGGCGTGGGCGGCGAAGAGCGTGATGAAGATGAACTTGTAGCCCAGCTCACCGAGCTCCTTGAACGACAACGCGTTGGGATCGCTCGACCACTTGAACGATGAAGAATAATTGAACGACAACGGCAAACTCGGGTGGGTCTGTTTCATCGCCTTCGCGAAGGCGATGGCGGGCTCGCGCGAGGCGTTCGACAGCTCGCACCACACGGAGTCCACGCCGGCATCCGCGTACATGCGGCCGCGCGTGACGGCCTCTTCGAGGCTGCCTCCCACCGCGCCGTAGGCGTCGGTGCGCGCGATGAGCACGAAGTCGGGGCTGAGCCGGTTGCGCGTGTCGACGGCGGCGCGGTACTTGCCGAGCGCTGCCTCACGGCTGATGATCTCCTTGCCCGCGATGTGGCCGCAGCGCTTCGGGAACACCTGGTCTTCCAGATGGATGCCGGCCACGCCCGTCTTGATCATCTCCTGCACGGTGCGGATCGTGGACAGCGCGTTGCCGTAGCCGTCGTCGGCGTCGGCGATGACGGGGATGTCCACCGCGCTCGCCACCATGGACGCGACGCGCGCCACTTCCGTCTGCGTGAGGAAGCCCATGTCGGGCCAGCCGTTGGCCATGGCCACGGAGTACCCGCTGAGGTAGATCGACTTCAGTCCCACGCGCTCGGCGATCTGCGCGTCCAGCGGCGAGTACACGCCGCCCGTGAAGAGGTACTCCTCGTCCTTGAGCAGCTGGCGGAACTTCTGGCCCGGGGTCTCCATGGTGGTCGTTGTCCTTCTACGCGCCGAGCGCGAGGCCGTTTGACGCCGCACACCAGCGGCAGTAGGGGGTGGCATCGAACTTCAACGAGCAGCTCGGGCAGCACCGCGTGCCGCACTCGTTGCAGCCGAGGTGGCGGTCGCGATGCTCGATCGTCATGCCGCAGTCACACGCTGTTCCCATCATGGTCTCCTTGCTCGCGCGGTTATTGGAGCTCGAACGGGCTGCCTGCCCGGGGCGCGGCCGTCTCCAGCAGGGAGCCCGCGCACGCGTGGCAGTAGGTGGTGGACTCGAGGTGAATGGCGCACGCCGGGCAGCAGGCGGCGCCGCAGTCGTAACAGCCGAAGGCATGAAACCGGTTGCGCACTTCGTTTCCGCAGCGACAGTGGCCGTCCATCGGTGGTCTCCCTCGGAATGCGTTTCTTGCTCTCACTGTGCCCACGGCGCAGTGATCACGCTAACTCAATGTTTTTATCGGGGTGATAAACAACTCTGATAGGCTGGCCGCATGGAGATCGGGCAGGTGGAGGCCTTCCTCGCCGTGGGCACCTTCGGCGGCTTCCGGCGCGCCGCGGACGCGCTGCGCGTGACCCAGCCCGCCATCAGCGCGCGCATCAAGGCGCTGGAGGCGTCGCTGGGCGTCCCGCTCTTCGACCGCGGCCAGACGGGGTTCGCGCTCTCCGCCGCCGGGCGCGTCTTTCGTCCCCATGCCGAGCAGCTCCTGCGCGCGGTCGCGGACGCCAGGCAGGCCGTGCACGACCTGCGGCCGGCGAGCGGGGGGGCGCTCCAGCTCGCCGCCGCCCTGTCCATCTGCACGTACCTGCTGCCCGACGTGCTCAAGAACTTCCAGGCCGCCCACCCGAAGACCATGATCACCGTGCGCTCCGGCCATTCGAAGGAGATCCTCGCGATGGTCCTGGCGGGGGAGGCCGAGATCGGCCTCGCCCGCTCGCTGAATCATCCCGAGGTGGAGACGCTCAGCCTGCGCGACGACCCGCTGCTGCTGGTGACAGCGCCGGGCTCCCACATGGCGCGCGCGCGTCGCGCCACGCTGAACGACATCGCCAGCCAGCCCCTCATCTTCTTCGACCGCGGCTCCAGCGACTGGACGCTGACGCACGGTCTCTTCCGCCGCGCGGGCCTGGTGCCCAACGTCGTGCTCGAGGTCGAGACCATCGAGACCGCCAAGCGGATGGTCGAGCGGGGCATGGGCCTGGCCTTTCTGCCGCACCTGGCGGTGGCGCGCGAGCTTCGCCAAAGCCGCCTCATCGCCGTGACGATCACCGATGCGGAGGTCCTGAGCCGCAGCCTGGACGTTATCCATCCCCGCCAGCGTCCCCTCAGCCAGGAGGCGCTCGCGCTGCTCAAGAGCCTGCGCGCCGCCCTCACCGATGCTCCACCCCCGCGCCGGAGCCGCGCCCGCCCTCGAAAGTGATCGCAGGCGAATGAGGCCCGGGGCCGCCCCGTCTGACAGGCATTCCCATGAGACACCGAGCGTTCGTCGTCGTGATCGCCGCCCTCCTGGTGGCGGCGGTGACGGTTGCGATCACGTGGCGGTGGCTCGGCGAAGAGCGGCGACTCGGCAGCGTGGTCGGTCGCCTCCTCGCCCACCGCACGGGCCTGCCCATCACGATCGGCGCCGTCCAAGCCGGGGGCCGTCACGTCACGCTCCACGACGTGCGCCTCGGCTCCCATCCCCTCGACATTCGTGTGAGCCGGCTCGACGTCACTGGTGACATGGTGTCGTTGCTGACGTCCGCGGATGGCCCCATGGAGATCGTTGCCACTTCCGCCTCCGTCAGCGTCGCCGAGGGCGGCATCCTGCCGCGGCTCGACGTCCTGCGCGCGCATGTGCTGTCGCTGCTCGACTGGCC
>JBKKCN010000336.1:0-2906 GCA_046712525.1 Candidatus Rokuibacteriota bacterium | reverse complement strand
GTCCTGCGCATGCCGGCCGACAACCGCTTCGTCGTGGGCCTGCCCGCCCCCGCCGACACGCGCGAGTTCGTGACTCTCGAGCTGGGCACCGACCAGGGACTCGTGGGCGTGGGCCTGACGTTCTTCGGCGGCGCCCTCACGCCCGCGCTGAAGGTGGCCGTCGAGACGCTGGCGGGGCTCACGGTCGGCCACGACCCCACCCAGGTGGAGGCCATCGCGGCGCGGCTGCGCAGCGCCGCGGGCGGCTGCGGGCCCGGCGGCATATTTTCGCTGGCCCTCTCCGCCGTCGACACGGCGTGCTGGGATCTCAAGGGCAAGGCGGTGGGCCAGTCGGTATGCGCGCTCCTCGGCGGCCTGCGCGAACGCGTGCCCACGTATGCGAGTGGCGTCCTCATGCGGCCGCACCCCGTGGACTATCTCGCGAAGGCGGGCCCGCGACTGACCGGGATGGGCTTCACACAGATGAAGATGCAGTGCGGCAGCGAGCCCACCATCGCCGCCTCCGTCGAGCGCGTGCGCGTCATGCGCGAGGCGGTCGGACCCGACGTCGACCTCATGTGTGACATCAACCAGCTGTGGAGCGTGAGCCACGCCATCGAGGTGGGCCGCCGCATCGAGCCCTATCATCTGTACTGGCTCGAGGATCCCACCGTGCACGACGATTACGCCGGCCTCGCCCGCATCACAGATGCCCTCACCACGCCCATCGCCGCCGGCGAGTACCACTACGGAATCGTCCCCTTCCGTCACATGCTGGAAGCGCGCTCCGTCGACATCGTGATGATCGATCTCCTGCGCGTGGGCGGCATCACGCAATGGATGAAGGTGGCGGGCATGGCGGAGGCCTTCAACCTGCGCGTGGTCAGTCACCTCCTTCCCGAGATCCACGTGCATCTGATCGCCGCCATTCCCAACGGGCTCACGGTGGAGTACATGCCCTGGAGCGAGCGGCTCTTCGAGGAGGTGCCGCCCATCGAGAAGGGGCAGCTCGTGGTGCCGACCAAGCCCGGGCTGGGGCTGACCTTCGATCAGGCGGCGATCAAGCGGTACCAGGTCGGCTGAGCCGGCGCGTGGACTTCCGGCTGTCCGACGACGTCGAGCAGCTGCGCCTGGTCGTGCGGGAGTTCATGGAACGCGAGGTCCTGCCCATCGAGGCGCAGATCGAGCACAACGACGAGGTGCCTGAGCGGGTGCTGCGCGCTGCCGCCGAGCTCGGCCTCTTCGGCATGACGATCCCGGAAGCCTATGGCGGCACCGCGCTGTCGGCGGTCGCGCGCTGCACCGTGATGAGCGAGCTGGGGCGGACCGGTCTCGGCTCCGTCTGTAGCATCGTCGGCGTTCACACCGGCATCGGCACCATCGGGATCGTCCGTTTCGGGACCGCGGACCAGAAGGCGCGGTATCTTCCGGATCTCGCCGCCGGCCGCCGCCTCGCTGCCTACGCCATCACGGAGCCCGACACGGGCTCGGACGTGGCCGGTGTCAAGACGCGCGCCGAGCGGCGCGGCGACCGCTTCCTCCTCAACGGCCGCAAGCACTTCATCACCAGCGGCGACATCGCGTCCGCCCTCACCGTCATCGCGCGCACGGGCCCGGCCGGCGCCCGGCGCGGACATCTGAGCGCGTTCATCGTGGAGCCGTCGTTTCCCGGCTTCTCCGTGGCGCGCGTGCAGGAAACGATGGGCCTGCACGGCTCGCACATTGCCGAGCTGGTCTTCGAGGATTGCGAGGTGCCGGCGGATAACCTGCTCGGCAAGGAAGGCGAGGGGCTCGCCAGCGTGCTCGCCACGCTCGCCGAAGGCCGCATCGGCATCGCGGCGCGGTGCGTGGGGAGCATGAGCCGCCTCGTCGAACTGTCGGTGGCCTACGCCAGGCAGCGCGTGCAGTTCGAGCGGCCCATCGCCGCCTTTCAGGCGGTGCAGCACATGCTCGCCGACATGGCGGTCGACCTCGACGCCTCCCGGCTGATGATGTACGACGGGGCGTGGCGCCTGGACGAGGGCCTCGACGTGCGCGGCCAGTCGTCGCGCATCAAGCTCTTCGCCTCCGAGGCCCTCGGTCGCGTGGCCGAGCGCGCCGTGCAGGTGCACGGCGGCTACGGCTACGTGAGCGAGTTCCCCATCGAGCGTCTCTACCGCGACGCCCGCATCGCACGCCTCTACGAAGGCACCAGCGAGATCCAGCGAGGAGTCATCGCCAAGCACCTGCTCGCGTAAAATCTCTCCCCCGGATTGACAAGGCCTGCGTATGGGATTAAAGAGAGTGTCCCGGTCGATCACGGGATCTTAGGGTTATGAATCTGGGGGGATTTCATATGCGACTCTCGCAAGCTCTCGTGGTCACCCTGGCCATGTCTCTTCTTCACGCCTCACCGTCGCAGGCAACCTTCATCCAGGAGGGAACGAGGACCATCGACGCCCGGGCATCGGTCTACGACGTCCCCGGCGCCGCGATGCTCTACAGCGCCGGAGGCGCGCGACCCTGGACGATCGGCTTCGAGAACCGGTCGGGTCTGTATTTCACCTTCCCGAGCGTCACAGGGCTCACGAGTAGCGCCGGCGGTCCACCCAACCTCGGCCCCCAAGGCGGCGTCTCCTTCACCGATCGGAACGCGGGCAATCCCGACGGCCGTGCCATCACGGGCGGCGCCAACGGCGTCAGCGGCGCGTGGTTCTCGGGCGCTCCCGGCCGGCAGATGGGCCTCGTCGGGGTGTTCCACGACGAGCCGCGCGCCGGTCCGCCGGGTCTCACTCCCGTCTACGATTCGTTGGGCGCATACGATTTCCTGAGGGCCTCCCCCTCCCTCAATCAGGTCTTCTTCATCGGCGACGGCAGCGTGCGGCGCGTCAACGACGGCTCGTCGTTCCGCCTCGGCGACGGCAGCGTGCGGGTCATCGGCGACGGGA
>JBKKCN010000335.1:0-7045 GCA_046712525.1 Candidatus Rokuibacteriota bacterium | reverse complement strand
ATCGTGAGCCGCTTGACTTCCTTGTTGTCGCCCCACTTCTCGGGGTCTTCGCTGGCGACCTGGAGCACGAAGTAGAGGGCCTTCTTCGGATCGCCCTTGGCGTCGAACTCCACCGAGCCCGTGATGCCCGTGTGGCGCACGTCGCGGATGGCGGCCGTCACGGCGTCACGCGTGGGCGCCTTGCCGTCCTTCGTCACCGCCTCCAGCGCCTTGATGATGATGGCGGCGGAGTCGTACGCCTGCGCCGCGAACGGCTCCGGATTCTTGCCGAACTTCTTCTTGAACTCGTCCGCGAACTGCTTGGCCTGCGGGTACACCGACACGGGACCCGCCACCGAGGTGTAGTTCATGCCCACCACGGCCTTACCCGCGATCTTCGTGAGGTCGGAGGAGTCGAGGCCGTCGGGGCCCATGAACTTCGACTTCACGCCCTTCTCGCGCGCCTGCTTGAAGAAGGGCCCCGCCTGCTCGTAGATGCCGCCGAAGTAGATGAGGTCCGGGTTCTTCGCGCGGATGGGCGTGATGATGGGATCGAAGTTCGACTTCTCCTCGGTGCCCTCGAAGCCGGCGATCTTGATCCCCTTCTTCTCGGCGTCGGCCTTGAAGAACTCCGCCACGCCCTGCCCGTAGGCGGTCTTGTCGTGGATGATGTACACGCTCTTCGCCTTCAGTGTGCCGTGTGCGAACTCGGAGCCGACGACGCCCTGCACGTCGTCGCGGCCGCACACGCGGTAGACGTTGGGATAGCCGCGATCGGTGATGGTCGGGTTCGTGTTGGCGGGGGAGATCATCGAGACGTTGACTTCCTTGTAGACCTCGGAGGACGGAATGGCGACGCCGGAGTTCAGATGGCCCACCACCGCCATGATGTCCTTGTCGGCGATGATGTTGCGCGCGTTGGCGACGCCGACGTCCGGCTTGGCCTGGTCATCGAAGGGGACCAGCTCCACCTTGTAGCCGGCCTTCTCGAGGTTGCCCTTGAACTTCTCAACGGCCAGCTGGGCGCCCAGCTTGATGCCCTCGCCGAGGGCCGCCTGACCGCCGCTGAGGGGACTCTGGGTGGCGATCTTGATGGTGCCCTTACCCTGCGCCGACAGCTCGGAGCCGCCCGGCATGAGCGCGATGGCGGCCGCCACCCCGATCGCAACGAGTCCGCGTATGGAGTACGAATTCATGAGTGCTCCCTCCTTGATCGATGAATCGGGGATTTACGCGCCGCCATTATATACGCGGGGCCGCGTTCCGCGCGCGCTCGATACGCTCGATGAAGCGGGCCGCCGCCTGCCCCGGATCGGTGGCCCCGCACACCGCGGAGATCACGGCCACGCCGTCGGCGCCGGCCGCGATCACCTCGTGCACGTTGTCGGCGGTGATGCCGCCGATCCCTACCAGAGGAACGGAGATCTCCGGTCGAAGTTTCCGGATGAGATCGGGTCCCACGAGCTGAAAGTCCGGCTTCGTCGCCGTCGCGAACATCGAGCCCACCGCCACGTAATCCGCCCCCGCCGCCTGCGCCGCCCGCGCCTGCTCCAGGCTGTGCGTGGAGATGCCGAGCACCATGCCGGGGCGCAGGAGCTTGCGCGCGGGGCGTGGGGGGAGATCGTCCTGGCCGAGATGCACGCCGTCGGCCTCGAGAGCGAGGGCGAGGTCCACGCGGTCGTTCACGATGAACGTCACCCCCGCCGCGCGCGCCCGCGCCCGCAGGCGTTCGGCGAGCGGCCACAGGCGTCCGGAGGGCCATGTCTTCTCGCGCAGCTGGACCATGCGACAGCCGGCGGCCGCCGCCACCTCGAGGATGTCTTCGAGGTCGCGGCCCCTCGCCGCCGTCCGGTCGAGGACGACGTAGAGGGTGGGATCCATCAGCCGTGCAGCCGAGCGCCGTCCACGCTCGTGAAGCGCCCCTCGACGAAGGCGGGATCGCTGAGGACCTTGAGATGGAAGGGGATGGTCGTCTTCACGCCCTCCACCGACGTCTCGTAGAGCGCCCGGCGCATGCGGTGGACGGCCTCGGCGCGGTCGCGCCCGTGCACGACGATCTTGGCCAGCAGCGAGTCGTAGAAGGGCGGCACCGAGTAGGGCGCCATGAGGTGGCTGTCCACGCGCACGCGGTACCCCCCGGGAGCCGTCCACGCCGTCACCCGGCCCGCGCTGGGGGTGAAGGTCTCGGGATCCTCGGCATTCACACGGCACTCGATGGCGTGTCCGTCGAAGGTGATCGCATCCTGGCGGTAGCCGAGCGGCTCCCCCGCCGCGATACGGATCTGCTCGCGGATGAGATCGATGCCGGTGATCATCTCCGTCACCGGGTGCTCCACCTGGATGCGGGTGTTCATCTCGATGAAGTAGAAGCGGCCGTCGCGGCTGTCCACGAGAAACTCCACCGTGCCCGCGCTCACGTAGTTCACGGCGGCGGCGGCGGCGAGCCCGGCGCGATGCAGCGCCGCGCGTGTCTCCGCGGGCAGCGACGGCGCCGGGGACTCCTCGATCAGCTTCTGATGGCGCCGCTGCACCGAGCAGTCGCGCTCACCGAGGTGCACGCGCATCCCATTTCTGTCACCCAGCACCTGCACCTCGACGTGGCGGGCCTCCTCGATGAACTTCTCGCAGTAGATCTCCGAGGAGCCGAAGGCCGCCGCCGCTTCCGTCTGGCATGCCGCGAAGGCCTGGGCCGCCGAGGCGCGGTCGCGCACGATGCGCATGCCGCGGCCGCCTCCGCCCGCGGACGCCTTGAAGATGACGGGGTAGCCCGCCTCGTCCGCCACCTCCATCGCCTCTGCATCGGATTTCAGCGGCAGCTCGCTGCCCGGTACCACGGGCACGCCCGCCTGCTTGGCGATCACCCGCGCCTGCGCCTTGTCGCCCATGAGGCGGATCGCCTCCGGGCTGGGCCCGATGAAGGTGAGGCCGCACGCGCGGCAGATGTCCGCGAAGGCGGGATTCTCGGCGAGGAAGCCGTAGCCGGGATGGATCGCCTCACTGTCCGTCACCACGGCTGCGGAGATGATCGAGGGAATGTTGAGGTAGCTCGAGCGCGAGTCGTTGGGACCCACGCAGATCGACTCGTCGGCGAGGCGGACGGGCAGGGAGTGCGCGTCCGCCGTGGAATGCGCGATCACCGTGCGTACACCCATCTCGCGGCAGGTGCGGATGATCCGGAGCGCGATCTCCCCCCGGTTGGCGATGAGGATCTTATGGAACATGGTGTGACCTCACCCGCCCAGCACGCGGCGCCACTGCGTTTCGAGGTCGGGCTGACGAAGGCCGTAGATGGACGGGATGGCCACGTCGAGCGACTCGCCGCGGCCGAGCCGTCGCAGCAGCTCGCGCATGGCGGGCATACCGCCGCGATCGAGCAGGTCCCGCACGATCCACAGCGAGACGTCATAACCGGTGCGCGCGTGCAGTGGATCGGCGTCGGACACGAGTGCCTCCACGCCGGCGAGGGTGGGAGCGCCCGGCAGCCGCAGCATGGGATCGGCCGTCGCCCCTTCCAGCACCTGCGCGAGCCCCTCGTGCAGCCAGCGCGGGGCGTGCCCATGCGACAGCTGGTGGACGGTGGCGTGCGCGACCTCGTGCGAGAGGAGCCGTTCGAGCTCGCGCCGCGACGGCGTGGGGCCGCCCACGGGGAGGCGGATCTTGCCATCGAAGAGCCCGGTCACCCACGCGTGCACGCGGGTGACGTCCTGGAACTGCTCGCGCTCGTAGAGGACGACCGTGACCCGCTCGCGCGGCCCCTCGCCGAGCTCGGCGCTCACGCGCTCCCAGGCGGCCTCGAGGGCGGCCAGCATCGCGCGCGGCGACTCCGCATCGGTGGCCGAGCGTGACTTGACGAGGAAATGCGGGGTGACGGTGCGATGGAAGCCGGCTTCCGCTTGCCGCTCACGCTCCACCTTCTCGATCATGCGGCGGGCACCCTCGTGCGTGGGCTCGCGGGCGAGCACGGCGCGCAGGTGCGCCACGGCGCGCGCAGGGTCGTCGCGGTGATCGTAGAGATGCGCGAGCAGCACGCTGGCGCGGGCGTCGAACTCGAGGGCGAGCGCACGCTCGAGAGGGCCGAGCGCCTCGTCCGCGCGGCCCGCGTGCACGGCGGCCACGCCGAGTCCCTTCAGCAAGGCGGGCGCCTCTGGCGTCGCGTGCAAACCCTGGCTGAAGAGGAGCATCGCCTCCGCGGCCCGTCCCTGTCGCAGCGTCTGCCAGCCCCACGCTTCGTAGCAGCGCGCCACGTCGCCGCGCCGCGCTGCGCTCGCGGGCACGTCATCGAAGGCCTGCCCGAACCGGTCGCATGCGCGCGCGAACTGACCGGCGGCGTAGAGCCGGATCGCTTCGTCGGTGAGATCGGAGGCCGCCGCTCTGATGGGCTCACTCTTGCGATCTGCTTGATTGAACATGGGGACCCTGGGAGGGTCCCCAAGCCCTCCCACCGCGGGATCGACGGTGGTCGCCCGGTCTGCCGTCGCCCGATTTTCCGTCGTGGGGTCTGCCGTGGGGGCTGCGCTTTTCAGCACCGTCGAGGTGTAGTGGCCGGCGGCGAAGCCGGCGAGGATGGCGGCGGTGAGGAGGAGCGCGAGGAGGCGAGGGCGAGGGGACGCCAGGGGGGCCTCGTCAGCGCTGAGGGTCGATGAGGAAGAGGGGTTGGCCGTACTCGACGGCCTGGCCGTTGTCGACGGCGACCTTGGTCACGCGGCCACTCACCTTGGATTCGATCTCGTTCATCAGCTTCATCGCTTCGATGATGCAGACGATCTGCCCCTCCTTCACGACGTCGCCTTCCTTGACGAACGGCTCCGCCGCGGGCGAGGAGGCACGATAGAAGGTGCCCAACATCGGTGCTTCGATGGTGATCGTCGTCACCGGCGCCACGGCGGCGACGACGAGGTGCCCGGTGGTGGCGGGTGCGGCGGCGCCACCGGGGGCCGCGGCGGGGGCCGCGTGCACGGCGGGGGGCAGGGCGTGGGCGCGCTGCACGCGCACGCGCACGTCGCCCGACTCCACCTCGATCTCCGTGAGCGCGGACTCCGCGAGCACGCCGGCGAGATGGCGCGTGAGCTTCACGATACGGTCGTCGGGACTGGAGTCTCCCTCACGCGCACCCGCGCCCCGCTCGCGCGCCATCACGCGCCTCCCGCCACGCGGCCGAGGTAGTCTCCGGTGCGCGTGTCGACCTTCACCACGTCGCCTTCGTTGAGGAAGAGGGGCACGTTGATGACCGCGCCCGTCTCCAGCGTTGCGGGCTTGGTGCCGCCCTGCGCGGTGTCTCCGCGCAGGCCAGGATCCGTGCGCGCGATGGCGATCTCGACGAAGTTCGGCAATTCCACCGTCACGGGAGAGCCGTCGATGTACAGCACCTGCACCTCGATGTTCTCCTTGAGGTAGGCGCGGGCATCGCCCACCTCGTCCGCGGAGAGCGACACCTGCTCGTAGCTCTCGGTGTCCATGAAGTTGTAGCGGTCGTCCTTGTAGAGAAACTGCATCGTCTTGTCGTCGAAGTCCACGAGGTCGACCTTTTCACCGGAGCGGAAGGTGTTGTCGATCACCTTGCCGAGCCTCATGTGCTTGAGTTTGGTGCGCACGAAGGCGCCTCCCTTGCCCGGCTTGACGTGCTGAAAGTCGACGATGGCGTAGGGCTGCCCGTCGAACATGATCCGCAGGCCCTTCTTGAACTCGGCCGTGGACACTACCATGCGCTAGCCTTTCCGTCGTGAGCGGGCACGCACGGCCTGCTCGAGCCGTTCGCGCGCCACGGAGTTATCGGGATCTCTCCGGAGCATACGGGTGAACACCATGACCGCCTCCTCCGCCAGCCCCTGCTCCAGGCACAGGGCGCCGAAGGCCGCCGTCACGAAGGTGTCGTCGGCGAGAAGACGGCTGACCCCGCTGCTCTCCGCCGCCACGTCCGCGCGCAGCAGCCCCAGGAGCGTGCGCGACTCGCGATCACCGGAGTCGAGAGCCACCGCTGTCTCCAGGTGGCCCACGGCGGCGTCGATCCGTCCGCGCCGCCGCTGCACCTCCGCGGCGAGCCGATGACATTGTACGTCTTTGGGGCTCACGTGCAGAATGGCGTCGATCTCCGCGAGGGCGCCGTCCATCTGGCCCTCCGCGATGAGCGTCTTGGCCAGAATGAGCCGGGCCGTCGTGTACTGCGGATAGCGCACGAGCCCCTCGCGGCAGAGCGCGACGGCCTCGCCCGTCCGCCCCGCCTTGCGGTAGAGGTCGGCGAGCTGCGCGAAGGTGAGCGACGTCGGCTCCTTCGCCAGCCGTTCTTCGTGCCGGCGGATGGCGCCGGCGAGCGCGGTGTCGTCCCCGGGCATCGTGGACCTGTTATACGGATCGGGGCTTTTCATTGTCAACGCGTCTGTCCACCCAGCTGCACGAGTACAGCCCGCACGTCGCCGGCGGCGATGTCGTAGACGATCTTGAACTCCCCGATGCGTGGGGCGAGGACGAAGGGCACGCGGCCGTCACGCCCTTTCTTGTCGTGACCGATGGCGGTCACGATGGCGTCGGGGTCGAGGGACATGAGGCGCACGGGTAAGCCGAGGGCGGCGAGGAGGCGATTCTGGCGGCGCGGGGTGTCGTCGCCCGCGATGCCGAGGCGGAGGGCCAGCGTGGCCTCCGCCGCCATGCCCACCGCCACCGCCTCCCCATGGGTGAGGCTCTCGTACCGTGTCACCGCCTCGATCGCGTGGCCGATGGTGTGACCGTAGTTGAGCACGTGCCGAAGCTCGGCCTCCTGCTCGTCCCGCTCCACCACCGAGGCCTTGATGCGGCACGAGCCGCCGATGGCCCGCTCCAGAGCGGGCAGGTCGCGCGCGAGCAGCAGCGGCGCGTCGCGCTCGAGGTCGGCGAAATACTCCGCGTCGAGCACGACACCGTGCTTGACCATCTCCGCGAGCCCCGAGCGAAAGTCCCGCTCCGGCATCGTCTGCACGACCTTGGGGTCGACGATCACGAGCCGCGGCTGGTGAAAACTGCCGATGAGGTTCTTGGCGAGGGGGTGATTGATCGCGGTCTTGCCTCCGCTGGAGGCGTCGACCTGCGCGAGCAC
>JBKKCN010000334.1:0-3506 GCA_046712525.1 Candidatus Rokuibacteriota bacterium | reverse complement strand
GCCAGGAGGTCGTCCTCGACCTCGACTCGCACATCTTCAACTACGAGGTGGCCGGCTCCGCCGTCATCGGCGGCGTGCAGATGCGTCCCACGAAGACGGCGCGCGGCTTCCTCGCCCCCGAGCAGGTACGCGAGGCGCTGCGCCCGGCCAACATCCACCTGCCCCAGACCGGCCTCGTGTGCGTGGAGAACACGCACAACCGCCACGGCGGCACCTGCTGCTCGCCGGAAGACATCGCGGCGGTGGCGGCGGTCGCGCACGAAGCGGGGGTGCCCGTGCACCTCGACGGCGCGCGCCTCTTCAACGCCGCCGTCGCCCTTCGCCGTCCCGCCGCCGACTTCGCCCGCGTCGTCGATTCGGTGACGTTCTGCGTGTCCAAGGGCCTGGGGGCGCCGGTGGGTTCCGTGGTGTGCGGCTCCGTTGATTTCATCCTGCGCGCGCGCCGTGTGCGCAAGATGCTCGGAGGCGGCATGCGGCAGGCGGGAGTCATCGCCGCCGCCGGCATCGTGGCCCTCGAGCGCATGGTGGACCGTCTCGCCGAGGACCACGCGCACGCGCGCGCGCTCGCGGAAGGTCTCGCCAAGCGGCCGGGCCTCGCCGTGGACCTGGACAGCGTGCAGACCAACATCGTCATCTTCCGGGTGGGCCGCGGCGACGCCGCCGCCTCCGCCGCCGCCACGCAGGAGCTGGTGGCGGGCTGCGCGGCCCGCAAGGTGAAGGTGCACGCGATGGGGCCCGCCGCCATCCGCTGCGTCACTCACAAGGACGTCGACGCCGACGACATCGGGCGCGCGCTCGATGCGTTCACCGAACTCACCAAGACCTGGTAGGAGCCCACATGGCCGAACGGCTGCTGGACGTCCGTGGCTTGAAGACGCACTTCTTCACCGACGACGGCATCGTGCGCGCCGTCGACGGCATCGATCTGCACATCAACAAGGGCGAGACGCTCGGGATCGTGGGCGAGTCGGGCTCGGGCAAGTCGGTCACCGCGCTCTCCATCATGCGTCTGATCCCGACGCCGCCCGGCCGCATCGTGGAAGGCAGCATCCACTACAACGGCAAGAACCTGCTCGAGCTCAGCCCCTCCGCCATGCGGAAGATCCGCGGCAAAGAGATCGCGATGATCTTCCAGGAGCCCATGACCTCCCTCAACCCCGTGTTCACGGTGGGCGAGCAGATCGCGGAGGCGGTGCGCCTGCACGAGAGGCTGGGGCGCCGCGACGCCATGGACAAGACGGTGGAGATGCTGAAGCTCGTGCACATCCCCAACGCGGAGCGGCGCGTGAAGGAGTATCCGCACCAGCTCTCCGGCGGCATGCGGCAGCGCATCATGATCGCCATGGCGCTCTCCTGCAATCCCAATCTCTTGATCGCCGACGAGCCCACCACCGCCCTCGACGTCACCATCCAGGCGCAGATCCTCGAGCTCCTCAACGAGCTGAAGGCGAAGCTCGGCATGGCCATCCTGCTCATCACGCACGACATGGGCGTCATCGCGGAGACGGCCCAGCGCGTGATCGTCATGTACGGCGCGCAGGTGGTGGAGGAAGCGCCCGTGGGCGAGCTCTTCAGGGAGCCGCTGCACCCGTACACGCAGGGGCTGCTGCGCTCCATCCCGCGCATCGACCTTGCCGCCCTCAAGCGCCAGAAGCTGGAGCCCATCCCGGGCACCGTGCCCACCCTGCGCGGCGAGGCGAAGCCGGGCTGCCGCTTCGCGCCGCGCTGCACGCAGGCCAAGCCCATGCACTTCGACAACACGCCGCCGCTCAAAGAAGTCCGGCCGGGCCACAAAGTGGCCTGCTTCCTTTACTGAGGTCGCGCCATGGCAGACGCGCTCCTGAAGGTCAAGAACCTCAAGAAGTACTTCCCCATTCGCGGCGGATTGTTCTCGAGAGAAGTGGCCCGGGTGCACGCCGTGGACGACGTGTCCTTCGACATCATGGCGGGCGAGACGCTCGGGCTCGTGGGGGAGTCGGGCTGCGGCAAGTCCACCACCGGCCGCACCATCCTGAGATTGATCGAGCCCACCTCGGGTGAGATCTGGTTCGAGGGCAAGGACATCACCACCATCGACAAGCGGTCGATGCGCGCGCTCCGCAAGCAGATGCAGATCATCTTCCAGGATCCGTACGCGTCGTTGAATCCGCGGATGACGGTGGGCTCGATCATCGGCGAGGCACTGGTGATCCACAAGCTGGCGCCCACCCGCAAGGCGCGCGAGGAGCGCGTGGTACAGCTGCTGGAGACGGTCGGCCTCTCCGCCGATCACCTGCGCCGGTATCCGCACGAGTTCTCGGGCGGCCAGCGGCAGCGCATCGGCATCGCGCGCGCGCTCGCGGTGAGCCCCAAGCTCATCATCGCGGACGAGCCCGTGTCCGCCCTCGACGTGTCCATCCAGGCGCAGATCATCAACCTGCTCGAGGATCTGCAGGCGAAGTTCGGGCTCACCTACCTCTTCGTGGCGCACGACCTCTCCGTGGTCGAGCACATCTCTACGCGCGTGGCCGTCATGTACCTCGGCAAGATCGTGGAGATTGCTCCCGCGAGGGAGCTCTATACCAACCCCAAACATCCCTATACCGAAGCGCTCCTGTCCGCGGTCCCGATTCCGGACCCCACGATGAAGCGCAAGCGGATTCTTCTCGAAGGCGATGTGCCGAGCCCGATCAATCCGCCCTCGGGATGCCGCTTCCACACGCGCTGCGGCCTGCGCGTTCCGTCGTGTTCGCAGAACGAACAGATCCTCAAGGAGATCTCCCCCGGCCACTGGGTCGCCTGCCAGGTACGGACGGGCGTCGCCATCGCCTAGCGCTGCTTCACCATGCCCGAGGTCGGCGTCGGCGACATCTCGATGTACTACGTGGAGGCGGGCGAGGGCGAGCCCGTCCTGCTCGTGATGGGCTTCGGCGGCGATCATCTCGCGTGGGGGCTGCAGATGCCCGCCTTCGCCGAGCGCCACCGGACCATCGCCTACGACAATCGCGGCGTGGGGCAGAGCAGCACGCCGGACGTGCCCTACACGACGAAGATGATGGCGGACGACGCAGCGGGGCTGCTCGACGTGCTCGGCATCGACAGCGCACACGTAGTGTCGGTGTCGATGGGCGGCATGATCGCGCAGGAGCTCGCGTTGCGTCACCCGGGCCGCGTGCGCACCCTGCAGCTGCACGCCACCTACGGACGCCCCGACCGCTACATGACCGCGCTCAGCGACGTGTGGCGCACGATGCGCTCGACGTTAGGGCGAGAGGACTGGCTGCGCACGATCGCGCTCTGGCTTTTCGCGCCCGACACCTACAACGAGCGCCCGCACCTGGTGGAACTGGTCGTCCAGAACAGCCTCGCCAATCCGTATCCGCAATCGCTGACCGGGTTTCTGCGCCAGGGCGACGCCGTGCGCACTCACGACGCGCTCGACCGCCTCGGCGACATCCGCTGCCCCACGCTCATCACGGTCGCCGAGCACGACATCCTGGTGCCGCCGCGCTTCGCGCGCGAGATCG
>JBKKCN010000333.1:0-3406 GCA_046712525.1 Candidatus Rokuibacteriota bacterium | reverse complement strand
GCGTACGGGCTCCGCGATGAGGAATACCTCCGCCTCAAGATCCTCACCTGCATGCTGCCGGCGATCTGACAGTGGCCGTCATACCCAAAAGTCTCTGGATTCACCCACACGACTTCACGAAGACCCTTTTTTAGAATGGGGGGGCTGGACGGCCCCCCCATTTCCCCCCACGTCCTCCCCCCCCCCGCGGTGCGGCCGTGCATCGCGCGACTCGATACGCGCTTAGCGGCCTCATAGGCGTTGACGATAGTGAGTTCGCGTGTTGAATTCGCTCTGCCCCACCCGTAGAGTTCACTCTCGTGTGCGTGAATCCGAGCGCGCGCGCGCAGCATCCCAGCCACGAGGGAGAACTCACCATGAAGCGACGCACCTTCCTGAAAATGTCCGCGACGCTGCCCGTCCTTGCAGCGGCGTCGCACTGGCCGCCCGCCTCCATCGCGCACGCACAGCAGAAGGACTTCAATCCGCAGCCGGGCACGTGGCGCACGTACGAGATCACCACCCGCATCGAGCTGCTGAAGCCGGCGGGCGTCTCGCGCGCGTGGGTACCGCTGCCCGTAGTCGAATCCGACTACCAGAAGCTGCGTGGCAACCGATGGTCGGGCAATGCGAAGGTGCTGGAGCCCGTGGCGGAGCCGAAGTACGGCGCCAGCATGCTCTACGCCGAGTGGGTGGAGAGCGAGAAGTCGCCGATGGTCGAGGTCATCAGCCGCTTCCAGACCCAGGACCGCGCCGTCGACTGGTCGAAGAAGACACCCGTGCGCGTGGATTCCGCCGAGCTGAAGAAGTGGACGCAGCCGACCGATCTCATGCCGACGGACGGCATCGTGCGGGAAACGGCGCAGGAGGCCACCACGGGCAAGCGCAGCGACATCGACAAGACGCGCGCGCTGTACGACTGGATCCTGGTCAACACCTACCGCGACGTGAAAGTGCGCGGCTGCGGCATCGGCGACATCAAGGCGATGCTGGAGACGAAGAACTTCGGCGGCAAGTGCGCCGATCTCAACGGCCTCTTCGTGGGCCTTGCCCGCGCCGTCGACATCCCCGCCCGTGACATCTACGGGATCCGCGTCGGCCCCTCCGCCTTCGGCTACAAGTCCCTCGGCGCCGGCACCGCCAACATCACCAAGGCGCAGCACTGCCGCGCCGAGGTTTTCCTGAACGACTACGGCTGGGTGGCGATGGATCCCGCCGACGTGGCCAAGGCCGCGCGCGAGGAGACCGGCGAGCTGGTCAAGATGGACCACCCCCTCGTTGCCGCCGTCCGTCCGAAGCTCTTCGGCGGTTGGGAAGGCAACTGGCTCGCCTACAACACCGCGCACGACGTGACGCTGCCCAACGCGACCCAGGGCGGCAAGATCGGCTTCCTGATGTACCCGCAGGCAGAGACGGCCAACGGCCGCCTCGACAGCCTCGATCCCGACAGCTTCAAGTACACGATCACCAGCCGGGAAGTAACCGGTTAGATTCCTGGTCAACTATCGAGGTGCGCCCCGGCCTCTCCCGGGCGCCCTCATCTCGCTCATCTTCTCAGCACTCCTCGCCGCCGCCGTCCACGCGGCGGAACCGTCCCGGTTCATCCCCTGGTCGCAGGCGGAGACGCCGAGGCTTGCCCTCAAGGACACCGCCGGCCGGCCGCGTACCCTGGCCGACTACCGGGGCAAGGTGGTGCTCGTCAACTTCTGGGCGACGTGGTGCGAGCCCTGTCGTGACGAGATGGCGACTATGCGAACCTTGCAGAAACGGTTAGCCGGCCAGCCCTTCGAGATCGTCACCGTGAACTATGGAGAGTCCGAAGCCAAGGTGACCGCCTTCTTCAAGAGCACGGGCCTGGACTTCCCGGCCCTCCTCGATCCCAACCAGGAGGCGCCCAAAGCGTGGCGGGTGCGCGTGCTGCCGGCCAGCTTCCTCGTGGGGCGCGACGGCCGCGTGCGCTACAGCGTCATCGGCGAGATCGACTGGGCGAGTGACGACGCTCTCAAGACGGTGCGTACGCTGCTGCCGTAGTTCGGTGTAACGTAGGGCTGATGTCCACGCTCGTTCCCTCCGTTTGTCCTCACGACTGCACGAGCACCTGTGCCCTCGAGGTGGAACGCGTGGACGCGCACACCATCGGGCGCGTGCGAGGCTCGCAGCGCAATACATATACGCGCGGCGTCATCTGCGAGAAGGTGGCGCGGTACGCGGAGCGCACGCATCATCCCGATCGCCTCATGCATCCGCTGCGGCGCGTGGGAGCGAAGGGCACCGGACGCTTCGAGCGCGTCTCGTGGGACGAGGCGCTCGACACCGTCGCCCGCGCCTTCGTCGAGAAAGCGGCACGGTACGGCCCGGAGACGGTGTGGCCGTATTACTACGCGGGCACGATGGGCATCGTGCAGCGCGACGGCATCAACCGGCTGCGCCACGAGATGAAGTACTCGCGGTGGTTCTCGACGATCTGCGTGACGCTGTCCGACACCGGGTGGACGGCGGGTATCGGCATGAAGCGCGGCGTCGACCTGCGCGAGATCGACGACCACTCGGACCTGGTGGTGATCTGGGGCGGTAACCCCGTCAACACGCAGGTCAACGTGATGAATCACGCCATGGCCGCCAAGCGGCGCGGTGCTCCTCTCGTCGTCGTCGACCCCTATCGCACAGGCACCGCCGAGCAGGCCGACGTGCATCTGGCCATCCGACCCGGCACCGACGGCGCGCTCGCGTGCGCGATGATGCACGTCCTCTTCCGCGAGGGCTTCGCCGACTGGGATTATTTACGCCGGTACACCGACTGTCCCGACGACCTCGCGCAGCACGTCAGCACGCGGACGCCGGAGTGGGCGGCCGCGCTCACCGGGCTGTCCGTCGAGCAGATCACCGACTTCGCGCGCCTCTATGGCCGCACGAAGCGCAGCTACATCCGTTGCCACCACGGCTTCAGCCGCTCGCGCAACGGCGCCGCGAACATGCACGCGGTCACGTGCCTGCCCGCGGTGACGGGTGCCTGGCAGCATCTCGGCGGTGGCGCGCTCTACGGCCAGACGGCGATGTATCCGCTCGACCGCTCCCTCATCGAAGGGCGCGAGCACGTCGACCATTCGATCCGGGCGCTCGACCAGTCACGGCTGGGCGCCATCCTCACCGGCGACGCGCAGGCGCTGCACGGCGGCCCGCCGGTGACGGCGATGATCGTGCAGAACACCAATCCGGCCATGGTGTGTCCGGACCTGCATCGCGTGCACCGTGGACTGGCGCGCGAGGATCTCTTCCTCTGCGTGCACGAGCAGTTCATGACGGAGACGGCCGCCTTCGCGGACATCGTGCTGCCCGCCACCACCTTCGTCGAGCACGACGACTTCTACACGGCGAGCGGGCACACGTATTTCCAGGTCACGAAGAAGGTCATCGAGCCGCCCGGCGA
>JBKKCN010000332.1:0-5624 GCA_046712525.1 Candidatus Rokuibacteriota bacterium | reverse complement strand
GCGAAGAGGTGCTGGCCCCGCCCGGGCTGTCCGTGTGGTCCCGCGCTCAGCGCACGCTGCAGCCGTACGAGGCGTGGCTGACCTTCAAGGAATGGATCGATCGCGACAACCCACGCCTGCAGTTCAGCGTGGCGCGCAACCTGGCGCTCGCGCGCACGATTCCCGAAAGCGACCGGCAGTGGGCGGCGTTGATGCGCGCCGAAGCCCGCGCCCGCCTCACGTGGCTGCTCCCGCCGGGCACGATCCTGTGCATGCCGACGACACCGTTTCCCGCGCCCCGCAAGGGCTTGCCGCTCGCAACCGTCGAGCCCTTGCGGGCACGCATCAACTGCCTCGCCGCCCACGGCGGCCTCGCCGGGATGCCGCAGATCAGTCTCCCGGGCGCGGACGTCGACGGCCTGCCGATCGGATTGTCGATTCTCGGCGCGCGCAACAGCGACACCACGCTGGTGGCGGTGGCGAAAGCGATGGAGAACAGTAAATGGATATGACGGAGAACATCCCCGAAGTGGTGGCCGAGATCCGCGACCTTCACGAGCGGTACGAGCAGGCGCTGATCGACAAGAACGTCGACGTGCTGGACGCGACCTTCTGGAATAGCCCCCACACCATCCGCTACGCGCTCCACGAGAACGGCTACGGCTTCAGCGAGATCCACGCCCACCGAGTGGCGCGGCCGCCGGGGCCCGGGATCAAGGAAAAGCGCATTCGCCTGGAGATCCTGACGCTCGGCCGCGACGTCGCCACCGTGAATCTCGAGTTCAAGGTGCGGGGTCGCCCGCTGATCGGCCGGCAGAGCCAGACGTGGGTGCGGTTTCCCGACGTGGGATGGAAAGTGGTCTCCGCGCACGTCTCCACGATGAACGAAGCGCCGGTGTGGTAAACAGAATGCCCATGAACGATGGACTGACCGGCCAGACCGTCGAGCTCCTGCAGCAGCTGATCCGCAACCGGTGCGTGAACGATGGCACGCTCGCCTCCGGCCACGAAGTGCGGACCACCGACGTGCTGCGCACCTACCTCGAAGGCAGCGGCCTCGACATCGAGGTCTACGAGCCCGAGGGCGCGCCGGGTCGCACGAGTCTCGTCGCCCGTATCGAAGGCACCGATCCCGCCGCGCCGACCCTCTGCCTCATGGGCCACACGGACGTGGTGCCCGTCACACCCGAGCACTGGACGCGCGATCCCTTCGGCGGTGAGCTCGTGAAGGGTGAAGTGTGGGGCCGCGGCGCCGTCGACATGCTGAACCTGACCGCGTCCCAGGCCGTCGCCCTCAAGGCGCTCGCTAGCCGGGGCTGGCGGCCTCGCGGCACGCTGGTGTACCTGGCGTGCGCCGACGAAGAAGCGGGCGGCACGCTGGGCGCCGGGCACGTCGTGAAAAAACATTGGGACGCGCTGGGCGCCGACTACCTGCTGACGGAGAACGGCGGCACCGTGAGCGCGCTCGGCGGCGAGCTGAGCGTGACGGTCCATGTCGGCGAGAAGGGCGTGGCGTGGCGCCGGCTGCGCGTGAAGGGCACGCCCGGGCACGGCTCGATGCCGTACGGCGCGGACAACGCGCTCGTGAAGGCCGCGCAGGTCATCACCCGCCTCGCTGACTATCGGCCGTCGCCGTACGTCGACGATCTGTGGGCCGCCTTCGTGGCGTCGCTCGATGTCGCGCCCGCGCTGAAGGAGGCGCTCGTCGATCCCTCCCGCGTCGATGAGTGCATCGGCAATCTTCCGCCGGCGCTCGCGAAGATGACGTGGTCGCTCACGCATACCACCTTCTCGCCGAACATGTGCCGCGGCGGCGTGAAGACCAACGTCATCCCCGACGTCGTCGACATCGAGGTCGACATCCGCACCATTCCCGGCGACAACGAGGACGAGGTGCGGCGGCACATCGACAAAGCGCTTGGCGACCTGTCAGAGGACGTGCTGGTCGAGAAGCTCTTCTCCAAGCAGGCCTCCGTGTCGCCGACCAACACGCCGCTGTGGGACGTGCTGGGTCGAGTCGTCGGCGGCCATTACCCGGGAGCGAAGCTGCTGCCCAAGCTCATCGTCGGCTTCACCGACGCGCCCTACTTTCGCGAGCATGGCGCCATCGCCTACGGCTTCGGGCTCTTCTCGCGCACCTTGACGGCGGAGGCCATGGCGGGCCGCTTCCACGGCAACGACGAGCGCGTGGACGTGGAGTCGCTGGCGCTCACCACCCAGGCCTGGCTCGACACCTGCGAGCAGTTTCTCGGGTAGTCCGAGTGAGCGCTCAGCGCCGCGCCACGATCACATTCTGGGGACAGCGGCGGGGGTCGTCGATGTAGTCGAGGATCTTGAAGCGCGTCGCCCAGTGTGCGCGCACGTACGCCTTGGGGATGCACGCCTCGCCCCAGTCCACCATCCCCGGCAGCGGCTCATAGCAGTAGCGGCCCTCGTCGTAGGCGGCCAGCCATCGCGGTGTGTCGGCGAACATGCCGGCGATCGCGTCCGGATGGGACGACAGCGGCCGCCGGATGCGATCGAGCATGGACTGCTCGATGAAATCGCGCGGGCGCGTGGTCGCGATGAACAGTCCGCCCGGTCGCAGGATCCGATGGACCTCCTCCAGCCAGCGAAGATGCATCGCTTCAGAGAAATACGAGAACACGGAGAAGCTGAACACGAGGTCGAACGCTTTGTCGGGGAAGGCGGTGGGCCCCGACGGTGCCACCACCTCGAAGCGGCTCCAGCGGTTGTCGCGGCGGCAGATCTCGATCATCTCGGGGTTGACGTCGATCCCCACCAGGCGGCTGGCCGCGACGTCTTTCATGAAGAACCGGATGATGCGTCCCATCCGCATCCGAAATCGAGCACGGCCTGACACGTGGGCACCGCGCGGCCGTGGGCGGCGGCGAGCGTTCGAAACAATCGGTATGCGGAGAACGCGTGCCAGAGCATGAGCTCGCCCCGGGCGCCCGTGAAGCGCATCTGGATCGCGTCGTCGGGAAAGCCGGGCAGGACGCCTTCGAATTCCTTCTGCTTGAAGTAGCTCTGTCGAATCAGCCAGTACCAGAAGTCGTCGCCGACGCCCGCGAAGAGCCGGTCAGGCGGCACCTCCTGCCGCCGCGTCCGCTCTTGAAGGCGGGCGAGCTGCCGCGAATAGGTGGAGCTGCGAAGCCGCATGCGACCCACTTGAATCCAGCACCGCACGCGTGCGTGGAGAATCCAGGCAAGGCGGCGCACCAGGGTCCTGCTCATCAGGGCCGAAGGGCGAACACGCTCAGCGAATCCCGGGCGACGTCAGCAGCGGGTGACGTGAGCGGACACGGCGAGCCAGCGGCCGCCCCGGCGCGCCCACACGTCGGTATAGCGGCCCGATCCCGCGCGGCCGTCCGCGAGCGTGTACGTCGTGCGCGCATGGATGATCGCCACGTCGCCGATGATCCGCACGAGCACGTCGAGCGCCTGGAGATTCGAGATCGTCACCGGGCGCGCCGTCTGGGCCAGGAACGCCTTGCGGTCCACGAGCGAGCCGTCCGGGTTGCTGCACAGGAAGTCCTCGGCGAGGATCTCGTCGAAGCGGCGGACGTCCGAGGTCTGGACGGACGTGATGTAGTCGCGATTGAGCTGCTCCAGGGTGGCGACGTCCGAGCGGGCAGCGGTGTCAGTGGTCATGGCTTTCGCCTCCGTCATTGATCTGAGCAGTAGAGTACACTTCCGCCGACGATTCTACGTTCCAGAACGGAGCCATGATGCCCCACCAGCCCTATCACGTCTACGTCATCCAGGCGCGCACGGAGCGCGACTACGCCGATTGCGAGGCCGCGCTCGCCCACGTCCCCGCGCGGGTGACCGTCCTTCCCTCCACCACGGACCCGGAAGAAGTCATCACCCGCACGCGCGACGCCGACGCGCTCGTGGTCTCCTTCGCACCCGTCAACCGGCGCGTGCTGAGCGCGCTGGAAGGGCTCAAGACCGTGGTGCGCACCGGCGTCGGGTACGACGTCATCGACGTGCCCGCCGCCACCGAGCTGGGCGTGATCGTCGTGAACATCCCCGACATCTGGATTCGCGAGGTGGCCAACCACGCCCTCGCGATGCTCCTGGCGTGGAACCGCAAGATCATCACCCTGGATCGTCAGGTGCGCGCGGGGACGTGGAGCGGCGGCGTGCCCGGCGAGCGCACCGGCTCGCTGCACGGCGAGACGGTCGGCATCGTGGGCCTGGGCAACATCGGCAGCGCCTTCGCACGGCGCATCGCGGCGCTGGAGACGAAGGTGATCGCGTGCGACCCCTACGTCGACGATGCGCGCTTCGCCGCCCTCGGCGTCGAGCGCGTCACGCTGGAAGCCCTCGCGGAGCGGTCCGACTACGTCTCCGTCCACACCCTGCTCAACGCGGGCACGCGCCACCTCATCGGCGAGTCATTCTTCCGCCGCATGAAGCCGACGGCCATTCTCATCAACACCTCGCGGGGCCCGGTGGTCGACGAAAAGGCCCTCACGCGCGCGCTCCAGGAGAAGCGACTGGCGGGCGCCGCTCTGGACGTTTGGGAGCAGGAGCCGGTCGCCGCCGACAATCCGCTCCTGAAGATGGACAACGTCATCGCCACACCCCACGCCGCCTATTTCTCGTCACCCGCGGTGGCCGCGGTGCCCCGGCGGTGCGGCGAGGAGGTGGCGCGCGTGCTCACGGGCCAGCGCCCGCTGAACGTGGTGAATCCGGAGGTGTACGCGCCGGGCGCGGTGCGCCGCGCCCGGTGAGCGACATGTCTCATGCCTGACGAGGTGATCTTGCGCCCGGCCGAGGACCCGAGCTTCGAACGGCTCCATCCCGCCGTCGTCAGGATTCTTCGAGCGAAGTCGGGGATGGAGCGCTTGCGGCTCGCCCATGAGGCGTGGGAGCTCGCTCGCGACCGCCTCACCGCATTCCTCCAGGCGACACACCCCGACTGGACATCCGACCGCATCCAGCGAGAGGTCGCGGCGAGACTGGGACGGTGACCCAGGGTGAACTGCTGCGCTACCTGGTCGATACCCTCGATAGTCTCAGCATCGACTACATGATCGTGGGATCGCACGCGTCGATCTATTACGGCGAGCCCCGCTTCACGCAGGATGTCGACATCGTGGTCGAGCTGACGCCCGCGAGGCTACCCGCGCTTTTGGAGCGGTTCCCTCCCTCCGACTTCTACGTGAGCGACGACGCAGCGCGGGCTGCGATCGCTGAGCGGGGACAGTTCAACATCGTGCACGGAGGGTCGGGCGTGAAGATCGACGTGTTCATCGGCAAGGACACGGAATACGATCGTCTAAGGTTCGTACGACGACACCGTTTGCCGCTCGTGCCAGGCCGGGACGCGTACTTCGCCCGCCCCGAGGATGTGATTCTGTACAAGCTTCTGTACTTCCGGCAAGGCCGCTCCGACCGGCATCTTCGTGATATCAGCGGCATGCTCGCCGTGTCAGGTCCAGACCTGGACCTGGACTACATCGCCCATTGGGCGGGCCACCTCGGGCTCGTAGACCTATGGGACGCCGCGCGACGTCGGGATCTCGAGTGATCGACCGACGCGCGTTTCTGACTACGAGCCTTGCCTCGCTCACACTGCTGCCCGCGGCTGAGGGTCAGCAGGCGGCGCGACTGACCCGGATAGCCATTCTCGG
>JBKKCN010000331.1:0-7708 GCA_046712525.1 Candidatus Rokuibacteriota bacterium | reverse complement strand
TCGGCTAGGCAAACCCCACCCGGAGCAAGGCCAAATAGGAGAGCAATCGGGTGGCCCGCCCGGCTCTCGGGTTAGGCCGCTGGAGGCGCCGGGTAACCGGCGTCCTAGAGAAATGATCGTCGCCCCGGGCTTCACCGCTCGGGGGACAGGACCCGGCTTACACGCCCTCTCTGGCGCACTTCTTCATTCCAAGCAGGGGCGTCGAGTTCTTGCGAAGGAGACCGCATGCGCGCAGGGTGGACCGGACCGCTCATCCTCGCCGGCAGCATCGTCGCCGCCGCCTTCTGGCAGCCGACGCCATGTCAGGCATGGTACTGGCGTGATGCGCCGATCGATCTCCGTATTGGCCTGGCATTCGACCGCCAAGCCTCGACATTCACGGACGTCGTCGGTCTCTCGGCGTCCGGTGCCTACCCGTACGGCTCGTCGGTCAATCCCGCCAGCGACGATCTCGTGCGCACGCCTCCGAATGATTTCACCCTCGCCGGCACGGGCACGCTCTTCTACATTCCGTTCGCCCGGGGTGCATCGGTCACGGCCGAAGCAGCCAGCGTGAGCGGGCGCCTTCCCGGGGCGGGCACCGTGACCGCGTCGTACTCACGCACCGAGTCTCACGACGCGCGCAGCGCACAAGGCGACACCTACGAGCTCGACTCGCACGATGTCACGATCGGCTACAGCCATCTCGTCCTGCCGTGGCTTGCCCTCGGAGGAGAATTCAAGATCACCGATTCAGTCTTGAAGTTCGGCTCCTCGGCGCTCGGCTTTCCTGTGGATACGACAACGGAGTCGTTGGGCTATGACGCGCGCGCCGGAGTCGTGTTCGCGCCGCAGAAGAACTGGCTCATCGGTCTCATGGGGGGCGCCGGATGGTCCTACGCTCGCACCGAGGGGGCCGTGCTCATCCCTGACGCGTTCGGCGGCCCTATTCCCGTGCGTTTCGACACCTTCACGCGATCGGTGAATATTCGCGCCGGCGCCGGCTGGCGCCCGTCAGAAACGTTCGGGGCGTATGTCGACTGGCAGTATCTGCGTCTCTGGACCGACGAAGATTCCGTGACAGTGGGACGAAGCTTCGCCGGTATCGAATATTTGCCGATCGAGGCGCTCGCGCTTCGAGTGGGCGGATCGATCGATACCGCGGGAAAGACCAACGTCAGCGCGGGCATCGGCTTCTATGGCCTGAAACACGCTTTGTTCGAGTTCGCGTATGTGTATAACGCATTCCCCGAACTCCGGCGCGAGTTCGGGGGGGCCCACCTGCTCAGCGCATCGATTGTTCTCTACTACTGAGGACGACCACCTCGCGGATAGCGTTCGGCTCGGAATCACGGCGATTGCCGCTAGACCGAGTGGCAGGACCCGGCCCCTGGCTGGTCGCCTTGTGGCCCGTGCTGAAGGCTCACGTCAGACCGCGAGATGCTGGAGGAAGCAGGAGGCTGCGCAGCCACGACTGTCCCCCGCCTTACACGCGCTCTCCGACGCGCTTCTTCGTCCACTCGGCCACCCATCCCAAAACGTGCGATGAGCACGGTGACGTTGTCGTGGCCCCCGCGCTCATTGGCGAGCGCCACGAGGCGCTCGCACGCGACCGCGAGGTGCGGCTCGCGGTTGACGATGCAACCGATCTCCGGCTCCGCCACGCTGGACCACAAACCATCCGAGCAGAGCACGAGGACGTCCCCGGCTTGCAGGCGCTCGTGCGAGAAATCCACGGCGACGTCCTGCACGGGGCCGAGTGCGCGCAGGAGCGTGCTCCGCTGCGGGCTGGTGGCGGCCGTCTCCGGCGTCAGCGCGCCCGTGTCGAGCAGATGCTGGGTCAGAGAATGGTCCTTCGTGATGCGGCGCACGTCGCCATTGCGCAGCATGTAGGCGCGGCTATCGCCGACGTGGCCGACGTAGAGACGGCCGTCGAGTACCGCCGCCGCCGTCGCCGTCGTTCCCATCCCCTTCAGCTCGGGCCGGACGCTCGCGTACGCGTGGATCTCCCGGTTGGCGACCTCGATGGCGTCGATGAGGTATTGCGGCACGCGAGTGGCCGTGCGCGCCCCACGCTCGCGCCAGCGCCGGGCGAGCTGGGAGAAGATGACGTTGGCGGCCATTTCGCTCGCGACTTCTCCGGCAGCGGCGCCGCCCATGCCATCCGCGACCACGAGCAGGCAGCCCGTCTCCGCCATCCGCCGCTCGGGCTCCGGGTCATGGACGGCGGCGGCGGCGGCGAGCAGGTCGACGATGAGGAAGTAGTCTTCGTTGTGATCGCGCACCCTGCCCACGTGACTGGCGGCCGCCGCCGTGACTGTTACCGTCGCACGCGGCCGGCGCCACAGGTCGCGAAAGCTCCAGCCGCCGATCACAGGCCCTTCTTCCTTTGTACGTCTGCGATGAGGACGCGCACGGCCGGGGGCGCGTCGCGCACGCAGGCGGTCATCGACGCATCGTGAGCCCACAGGCGCCGGATCTGGTCGACGACGCGGTCGTGCTCCTGGGCGGCAAAGTAGCTGAGCGCCAGATAGCAGCGCGTCTCTGCGAGCTGGATGATGCGGATGTCGGGATCGAGCAGATCCTCGAGGTCCACGAGCGCCTGGCGCAGCGCCTTCACCGCTTTCGTGAACTGGGCCGACAGGTACGCCTCTTTCGCGGGGGCAAGAACATACGCCGAGCTGGGTGAGCGCTCGCGCGCCGCCGCCTCCGCAAGCGCGCCCGCCATCCGCCGATGCTCCTCGGCCACCCCCGCGTGGCCGAGCCCGAGATAGGCCTGGCTCAGCAGCTGGTACGCCTCCGACAGCTCGGCCAGTCGCAGGCTGCGCTTCTGGATGCGCTCGACGTCCCATACCGCGCGGTTCAGCGACAGGACCGCCGCCTTGTAGTCCTTGGCGTCCAGCTCGGTCTGGCCCCGGTCGATGTTGACGCGCAATTCCTGGTCGGCGCCCGCGAGCTTGTACAGCACAGGCTTGGCGATGTGCGACTGGAAGCCCCTATCAGCATCCCTGCCCGCCTGCTCGAACGAGGCGCATCCGGCGGAGACGAGCAGGCCGATGAGAGCGAGAGCTGGCAGTGGCAGTGCGAGCCGAGTCGCGGCCAAAAGGCGCGTCATCTGGCGAGGAACTGGCGCAGGCGGAAGTCGTAGCTGACGCGCAGCGGACTTTCGCTCGTGTGGTGGTCTTCGACGATGACCACGTTTTCGGGGCTCCGCTCGCCGTCCGCCTCGAAGAAGATGCGGTGGCGGCCCGCCCGAATGCGCAGACACGCGCGCGGCGTGTCGCCCACATTCTGGCCGTCCACGTACACGGCGGCGAAGGGCACCGCGTTGACGCTCAGACATCCAGAGCCGCCCCCCGACGCCGTGGGATCGGGCGCGCTCGTCCTGGGGCGCGGCGCGACGGTCTCCGCCGCCGGCGAGTCGGTGGCGACACCAGAGGCGGCAACGCTCGGAGCACGGCGAACGGGCGCGGGCGGCCGGGCGCTGGGTTCAGGTGTGACGACGGCGACGGACGGCGGCGGGCTTGCCGGCACGCTCGGGGGCGAGACGCTCGCGACGACGGTGGGCACCCGCTCGTCACGGAGCGGCTGCTCGGGCGCCGGGACTTCGCCGGCCAGCGACACCACGAGAAGGGCGACACCAACGCTGGTGGCGAACAGTCCGCCCGCCGCCACGAGAGCGCCACGGCCATGGCCGTAGCGGCGGACGAGCGCGACGGGCGCGGACGGCACGTCCGGCGGCAGAGCCTGCGAGAGAGCGTCGGCGAACGCGGCCGCGTCGGGATATCTATCTTGCGGTTCCTTGCTCATAACGCGCCTGACCACGGCGTCGAGCGCCGGCGACACGGCGAAATTACGCTCGCGCGCGGGAATCGGATCGAGGTGCAGGACCTCGTCCAGGACCTGCGCCACGTCGTCCCCCGGGAATGGCTTCTGTCCCGTCAACGTCTCGTACAGCACGACGCCGAGCGAGAAGAGATCGCTGCGCGCGTCGGCGGCGGCGCCCTGCGCCTGCTCCGGCGACATGTAGGCGGGGGTGCCGATCATCACTCCGGTGCGCGTCGACTGCTTGTCCACCACGCGCGCGACACCGAAGTCGGCGAGCTTCACATGCCAGGCCGCATCCACCATGATGTTGCTGCTCTTGACGTCGCGATGGATGACACCCTGCGCATGCGCGTATTCGAGCGCCCGGCACACCTGCAAGATGACGTGGCCGGCCTTCTGAGGCGACAGTGCGCCCTCGGAGAGGAGATCGGACAGCGTGCGCCCCTTGAAATACTCCATCACCACGTACGGAACGCCGGCGGTGAGCGTCACGTCGTACACGGTGACGATGCCCGGGTGGGTGAGCCGCGCGGCGGCGGTGGCCTCCTGGTACAGGCGCTCGGTGATGCCGCTGAAGTCGCTGCCGAGCGCCGCCTGGTCGGGGTGGATGGTCTTGATCGCCACCACGCGGTCGAGGGCGCGGTCACGCGCCTTGTAGACGATACCCATCGCGCCCTGGCCGAGCACCTCCAGCGTCTCGTACCGCTCCGCGGGCAGCCGCACGCGCGCGTCGCCCGCGGCGGGCACGTCATCCGTGACGGCCTTGGTGGCGTCCACCACCGAGCCCCCGTTGGCGGAGCTTGTCACGCGATCTCGTCGAGGAACGTCAGCCGTAACCCGTGCACGCCGATGACGTCGCCGCCCTTGAGCATCGACTGCGCGACCGTCTCGTTATTCACGCGCATCTTGTACCACCCGGAGAGATTGCGCACTTCGTACCCGGTACGGTTGCGGATGACGAGGATGTGGTGCTTGGGCCCCGCCGGCACCCGGAGATCGCAGAGGGCGGAGCGACCCACGAGGACGGCGCTGCGCTCGAGGCGCTCCAGGTAGAAGATGTCGTGCTTGCCCGCCGCTTCCCACTTCAGCTGGGCGCGGCGCTTCATCGCCACCGCCGATTGCAGCTTCTCGACGTCTTCGAGCTTCATGTGGAAGGTGTCGCTGGCGCGCGGCACCCCCGGTTTCACGTCGACGCCACGTCCCTGGATGGGCTCCTTCAGCGCGCGGTCGAAGAAGAGCGAGAACTTGCCGAACGAAATCTCGTCGCCGCGGGTGAGTGGCTGCGGCGCAGTAAGGCGCGTACCGTTGAGGAAGGTCCCGTTCGAGGAGCCGAGGTCCTCCACCACCCAGTGGCCCTGCGACTCCATACGGATCTGGGCCTGCCGCCGGGACACGGACACGTTGTCGATGACGATGTCCATGTCGTCACCGCGCCCGATCTTCACCCCCAGCGATTTCACGTCGTAGGCCTGCAGCGGTGTCCGTTCCGAGATCAGCGTCAAAGTCGGCATATGGGCTCCGTCTGTTGGTCGCGTGCGTGAGACGAATTCGCCTCGCTGGACCGGATCGCCGGCCCATGGCGCGGTCCTTTGCGTGCAAGCGCCACTCCATACGTGCGGGTACGCCCGGACCGCGCCTAACCGCGTGAAAAGATGCGGAGCGGCGTCGGCGGCGACAAAGAGATGGCGCAGAACGGCACCCTGGTGCCACTTCGCCGGTGAGCAGCGTGGACCCTCAGATCTGCTTGCGCACCTTCGGGTCGAGAAGGTCCCGCAGACCGTCCCCGAGCATGTTCACCGCGAGCACGGTGGCGGCGAGAAAAACGGAGGGAAAGAGGATGTTGTGCGGAAAGATCCGGAACAGGTTGCGGCCCTCGGCCATGATGTTGCCCCACGTGGGCGTCTCGGGGGGAATGCCGACGCCGAGGAAGGAGAGGATCGCCTCGACGAGGATGGCGGAGGCGCACACGAAGGTCCCCTGCACGATGATGGGCGCCATGGTGTTGGGCAGCACGTGGCGCACGAGAAGGGCGGGAGTGGCGGAGCCGAGGGCGAGCGCAGCCTCCACGTAGGGCTCTTCGCGGATCGACAGCACCACGGAGCGCACGAGGCGCACCATGCGCGGGATCTCGGGGTGCAGACCCCACTTACGCAAGACCCCACTTACGCAGAGACCCCACTTACGCTTGACGGTCGCCGAAGGGCCGCCTACCGTGTTGCACTCATGCGCGTCGCGGTCACGGTCGGCCTGCTCCTGACGCTCGTGGGCTGCACCACGGCGGGGCGGGGCGTCGGCCGGGCGGCGACCGATGCCGAGGCGCAACTGGTGGCGCGCGCGATCATCCCGCTGCTGCGCGAGCTCGGGTACGCGCTTGCGCGCCCGCCCGAAGACTGCCGGATCGCGCTCATCGTCGTGCAGGCGAATACCATCAACGCTGCCACCGGTCCCGGCAGCGCCACGCCCTGCACGCTGTTGGCGCTCGGCATCACTGAAGGCGCCCTCCGACGCCTGCCCGTGGAGATGCTGCGCGCGATCTTCGCGCACGAGCTGGGCCACGCGCACCTCGGCCATCTCGAGACGCGCCGCCATCGACGGAGCGATACCGTGGGGGCGCTGTTGCCATTCACGCGGAGCTTCGACCGGCAGGAGGAAGCCGCGGCCGATGCGTTCGCCGTCGACCTGCTGCGCCGGCTCGAACCGCAGCATCGCGGCGCCTGTGTGGCGCTCGTCTACGTCTTCGCGCTCCTCGCCGAGCAGGCCGAAGGGCCGGGCCGGTGGTTCTCGACGCATCCGTCGCCAGACCGGCGGGCCGAGACGGCGGTCGCTGGCTGCAACCGCTGAGTCCGTCCGCGCAGCAGACCCCCTAGAGATTACGAACAGTTAATGGCCGGAGCGGCTGCTCCTGGTCCGTACAGTCCCTCGTTCCCAAGAAAGGTCTTGACCGTAGAGAACCGCTAAACATAGCGTGAGTTGTGATCGATTTTCTGCGCTCCACTGCCCTCCTCGGTCGACTGGACGAACCCGCCCTGCGGCAGATCGAGAGCGAACTCGAGCTCGTCGGCGTACCCGGCGGGGCTGTCCTGATGCGGGAGGGGGATTCGGCCGACTGCCTGTACATCGTGCTCAGCGGGCGCCTGCGCGTGACGGTGGATCGCGCGGAGGGCGGCGAGCAGGCGGTGGCCGAGTTGGGCCGAGGCGAGAGCGTGGGGGAGATGGCGCTGCTGACTGGCGGGCAGCGCTCGGCGACTGTGCGCGCCGTCCGTGACTCGCAACTGGTCCGTCTGTCCAAGGTGAACTTCGATCGACTGCTGCACAGCGCGCCGGGGACGGCGACAGAGCTCGCCCGCCTGCTCGTGCTGCGGCTGCAGCAAACACTGCATGCCGCGCCACCCGTCGCCAGCCCCTCCGCGATCGCGCTCATGCCCGCCAGCAAGGACATCCCGCTCAGCCACGTCGCCCGGGCGCTGACGAGTGCGCTGCGCCCCTTCGGCCCCGCCGAGCACATCGACAGCGCCGCCGTGGACCGCGGGCTCGGGGTCGGCGCAGCCCAGACGCCGAGCGAGCACCCCGACAATGCTCGGATCGTCGGCTGGCTCAACGAGCGCGAGGCGCGGGCGCGATTTCTGGTGTACGAGACCGACGCCGTGCCCTCGGAGTGGACCAGCCGTTGTCTTCGACAGGCCGATCGTGTCCTCGTGGTGGCCCGCGCCGACGGGGTTCCCACCGTAGCCGATGTCGAGGCCCAGCTATGGGGCGACGGCGCCCGCACCGCGCTCCCAAAGGAGCTGGTGCTTCTGCACGATCCTGAAAGAGACCGCCCGGCGGGTACGCGCGCCTGGCTGGCGCCGCCACGACGCTTCGCGATCCATCACCATCTGCGTCCCGGCTCTGACGAGGATCT
>JBKKCN010000330.1:0-5314 GCA_046712525.1 Candidatus Rokuibacteriota bacterium | reverse complement strand
AATGGTGAGCACCCACGCCCACACGATACGGCCGGCCACGCCCCAGCGCACGGCGGAGAAGCGCTGCGTAGCGCCCACGCCCATGATGGCGCCGGTGATGGTGTGCGTCGTGCTCACGGGGATGCCGCCCACGGCGGTGCCGATGAGCATGATCGCGCCCGCCGTCTCCGCGCAGAACCCGCCCACCGGCCGCAGCTTGGTGATGCGCATGCCCATGGTCTTCACGATACGCCACCCGCCGGAGAGGGTGCCGAGGCCGAGCGCGGCGTGGGCGGCCATCACCACCCAGAAGGGCACGTAGAACTCCTTGCCGAGGTGGCCGGTGGAGAAGAGCAGCACCGCGATGATGCCCATCGTCTTCTGCGCGTCGTTGGTGCCGTGACCGAGGCTGTAGGCGGCGGCGGAGACGAGCTGACCGCGACGGAAGACCTTGTCCACGCGCCCGGGCGTCTGGTTCCGGAAGGCGAGCATGGTGACCAGCATCATGAGGAAGCCGATGACCATGCCGAGCAGCGGCGCCACGATCATGAAGATGCCGATCTTGATGAGCCCGGGCGCGACGAGCGCGCCGAAGCCGGCCTTCACCACCGCCGCCCCCGCGAAGCCGCCGATGAGCGCGTGCGAGGAGCTGGTGGGCAGCCCCCAGTACCAGGTGACGAGGTCCCACACGATGGCGCCCGTGAGGCCGGCCAGGATCACCCATTCGTCCACGACGGAGGTTTCCACCACGCCCTTGCCCACCGTCTTCGCCACGCTCACGCCGAAGCCGAAGGCGGCGATGAAGTTGAAGAAGGCGGCCCACACCACCGCCTGCAGCGGGGTGAGCACGCGCGTGGAGACGACGGTGGCGATGGAGTTGGCGGCGTCGTGAAAGCCGTTGATGAAGTCGAAGACGAGGGCAATGAAGACGATGAAGATGACCAGGGTCAGCATGAGGGAGCGGGGGTTACGCCATCTTCAAGATGATCCCTTCGATGACGTTGGCGACGTCCTCGCAGCGATCGGTGACGATCTCCATCGTCTCGTAGATCTCTTTCCACTTGATCACCTCGATGGGATCGCCCGCCTCGTCGAAGAGCGCGGCGAGACTGTCGCGCAGCAGGTTGTCGGCCGTGTTCTCGAGCCGGTTCACCTCCACCGCATGCGAGTGAAAGGCCGGGTCCATGTTCCGCAGGCACCGGATGGCGCGGTCCATCGCCTCCGTCGTCTTCACGATGACCTCCGCCATGGCACGGCAGGCGGAGGTGGGCTCCTTGATGCGATAGACGACCAGCCGCTCCGCGGCCGCCTCGATGTAGTCCAGCACGTCGTCCAGGCGCGTGGCGAGGGCGTGGATGTCCTCGCGGTCGATGGGCGTGATGAAGGTCGTGTTCAGCTTGCGGACGATCTCGTGGGTGATGAGGTCGCCCGCGTGCTCCACCTCCTTGATGAGGTGGGTCTTGGCGCGGGCGTCGGAGAAGTTACGGACGAGATCGTTGAGGAGGGCAGCCGCCTTGAGAATGTTCTCCGACTGCTGCTCGAAGTAGTCGTAGAAGCGGACTTCCTTTGGGAGAAAGTTGAACATGATGGGGACAGCCCCGAGTGTAGCGGAAACGCCCAGGGTCCGCCACCCGCGGGGGACGGTGTTCAGCTCTTCCGCAACGCCAGCGGGGGCAATCCCAGCACCGCGCCGCGCGCAAGGTCCCACAGCGCCTGCAACGACTGGACGAGGGCGGGAGCATCGGCGGCCAGGCATCGCACGACGAGGCCGCGCCGGCGCAGGGCGCCGACGGCGATGGTCACGTCCTCGCGGCTCGCGAAGGCCGCCTCCGCCCCGGTGTGGAAGCGCTCGAGGCCGGAGTCGGCGACGATCACCAGGGTCGCGAAGTACGGCCGGCCCTCCGTGAAGCCGAGCCCATCCCACGCTGCCCCGCCCGACACCGCCCATCGATCGGCGAAGAGGCGACCGTGGCCGTCGCGGATCACGAGCGCGCTCTCCAGCCTCGCGAATTGCCACGCCTCGCCGCGCGTCACGCGGCCCGCGGAGAAGGCGTCCACGAGGAGGAGGCGGGCACCCTCGGCGAGATCGACGTCGATCGCCTGCCGGAGCGCCGCGCCCGGAAATGGGATGGTGTGATCCGGCATCCACTCCACGAGGGCGCCTTCCGCCGCTGTGATGCGCACCGTCTGCACCGCCGCCTCCGCCGCCGCGCGGTACACCTTGGTCGCCGACGGCGTCGTCAGGCACGCGTGCGCCCGCGCTCCCACGTCGATCTCGATCGCGAGCCGGTCGCCCCCCACCAGTCCGCCCGTCGGGTTCAGGATGGACACGATCGCCGCCGGATCATCCAGCGCCATGGGCGCCATCACCTGCAGCGGCAATGTATAGCGGCACCCGCTCACTACCGTGCCCCCCGCGCGCCGCTCGAACTGCACGGAGAGGGCGCCGTCACGCCCGACGCGCGCGGCCGCCGCCGGCGCGAGAGTCACGCGGGAACCGGCAGCAGAAGCTCCCACCGCAGCCAGGACAGGATCGCGTCCACCCCTTCCCCGGTCTTCAGATTCGTGAACACGAACGGCCGCGTACCGCGCTGACGGCGGGCGTCGCGATCCATGACGGAGAGGTCGGCGCCCACGTGGGGCGCGAGGTCGATCTTGTTGATGACGAGCAGATCGGAGCGCGTGATCCCGGGGCCGCCCTTGCGCGGGATCTTCTCGCCCTCCGCGACATCGATGACGTAAATGGTGGCGTCCACCAGCTCCGGGCTGAAGGTTGCGGCGAGGTTGTCGCCGCCGCTCTCGACGAGGAGAAGGTCCAGCGCGGGAAACGTCTTCATGAGGGAGCCCATCGCCTCCAGGTTCACGGAGGCGTCTTCGCGAATGGCCGTGTGCGGACAGCCGCCCGTCTCCACCCCCACCACGCGCTCGGGCGCGAGGGCGCCCCGGCGCCCGAGGAACTCGGCGTCCTCCTTCGTGTAGATGTCGTTGGTGATGACCGCCATGTCGAGACTCTCGCGCAGACGCAGGCACAGCGCCTCCGTGAGGGCCGTCTTGCCGGAGCCGACGGGTCCGCCGATGCCGATCTTCAAGGGACGGGGCAGGCGCGGAAGGCTGGGAACGGTCATGAGCGGAATAACCTCATCTCGAGGCTCGCGTGGCGGATGCCGGCGATCTCGAGTCCGGGGTTGAAGCTCCACATGTCGTCGGGCCCGCTCGCCGCCGCCGCGGCCGCGGCAAGACGCGCGATGCGCGAGCGCTGAGCGGCGAGCACGCGCTGGCCATCCACCTGGCCGAGGGAGATGAGCCGCAGCGCGGCGCCGACGAGCAGGGACGCCGTGGAGTGAAGATAGACGGTGGCGGCCGCGGCCGCGGTCGCCCCCGCGCAGCCGACGGCAGCGCCGAAGACGACGGCGTGGTGACCGGGCGTCAGCCCCTCCGCCACCGCGCGCGCGAGCGCGGCCACGACGCGGTCCTCGCCGAGGGCCGCCGCCACCCGCAGCGTCTGGCGGCCCATCTGCAGGCTGGCGGAGCGAAATTCCGGGACGCACTTCATGGCGTCGAGCCGGTCATCGAGGGCGACGAGCGCGGCGACATCCGTTGACAACGCCGCTCGTGCCGCGAGCGCGACGGCCACCGCGTCCGCCGGTCCTGCGGCGCCGTCGAGATGGGCGGCGATGAGCGCGTCGAGATCGGCGGCGCCGCGGAGCCGTCCCTGCTGGGCGTAGGTCTCGAGGCCGAAGGAGTGCGCGAATCCGCCCGCGGGAAAGAGCCCGTCGCCGAACTGCAGCAGCGCTAACAGCGCGGGGTCAGTGCTCATGACGGTGACCGGCGCCGAGGGGCACGAAGATCGCGTTTACTCGCTCGAAGGCCACCGCGAGGCGCGTGAGCAGCTGCTCCATCGCGGGATCGTCGGGCACGAGCAGCCGTTCGCCGTCGAGGGCGATCGTGAAGTGCCGGTTGCCGACCTCGAAGGCGACCCGCAACGCTTCCTCGCGCGAGCGCGGCCTCACCGCCAGCACAGGCTCGGGCGCCGCCTCGATCATCACGTACCAGTCCGTGGCCACGTACAGCACATCGCCCGGCCGCATGACGGTCCCCGTCGGCAGCGCCAGCGCCAGCATCCGCCCCCCCACGGTAGTCACCCGCCGCCGTCCCCACCGTCGCTCCTCCGCCGTCAACGCCAGGACATCCTTCTCGCGCCCCGACAAATCCGCATCATGCACATGCACATGTGACCGCGTGACAACGACAACGGGCTCTGTCACGCCGTTCTCCATGGTGAACGGGCGATGAAAACGACCCATCTGCGTCGTTGCCTCCTTGCTCCTCCCTGCGAGGTGGCAGGGCCACGCCTCAGTCGTCGCTCGTCGGCGCCTAGCATCTAGACCGTTTTGTCGCGCCTCGTGATCCCCGACGGGGGGATCGCCCTGATTGATTCAACATTCTTAGCCCGGTCATGTTCGATGTGCCCGTTAGAACAAGAAATAGCGTTGGGCCATGGGAAGCACAGTCGCCGGCTCACACGTCAGCAGAACGCCGTCGGCACGGACCTCGTAGGTCTCGCTGTCCACCTCGATGCGCGGCAGGGCATGGTTGTGGATCATGTCCTTTTTCTTCACCGTGCGACAGCCCTTCACGGCCACGGCCTTGCGCGCCAGCCCCAGACGGCGAGGAAGGTCGGAGGCGAGAGCGGCGGCTGACACGAACGTGAGCGAGGTGGCAGCGCGCGCGCGGCCGAGGGCGCCGAACATCGGGCGGTAGAGCACCGGCTGCGGCGTGGGAATGGACGCGTTGGGATCACCCATGGCCGCCCACGCGATCATGCCGCCTTTCACGACCATCTCCGGCTTGACGCCGAAGAAGGCGGGCTTCCAGAGGACGAGGTCGGCGAGCTTGCCGGTCTCCACGGAGCCGACGTGCTCGGCGAGGCCGTGCGCGAGGGCGGGATTGATCGTGTACTTGGCGATGTACCGCTTCACGCGCGCGTTGTCGTCGCCCGGGGTCTCGCCTGGCAGCGGCCCGCGCTGGCGCTTCATCTTGTCCGCCGTCTGCCACGTGCGGATGGCCACCTCGCCGATGCGTCCCATCGCCTGCGAGTCGGACGACATCATGCTGATGGCCCCGAGGTCGTGCAGCACGTCCTCGGCGGCGATCGTCTCCGCCCGGATGCGCGACTCCGCGAAGGCCAGATCCTCGGGGATGGCGGAGTTCAGGTGATGGCAGACCATCAGCATGTCCAGGTGCTCGTCCATGGTGTTGACCGTGAACGGCATCGTCGGATTGGTGGACGACGGCAGGCAGTTGGCCTCGCCGCACACACGGATGATGTCGGGCG
>JBKKCN010000329.1:0-9085 GCA_046712525.1 Candidatus Rokuibacteriota bacterium | reverse complement strand
GGGCAGGGCCGTCGCGTCCTTCTCTTCTGCCGTCCCCAAGCTGATCAGGTTCTTCGTGTAGCTGCCCTGCTGCGGTTTGATCTCGATACCGACGAAGCGGAAGTGGTGCGCGCCCGCTTTCGTGCGTAGCGCCGACTGCGCGCGCGTTCCTACGATGGCCGCCATGGCGGAGGCATGCGCGGGCGACACGCGGGTGCCGGCGGGCGGCAGGCGGTCCATGGCGGAGGTGCGGACCACCACCCAGCCCGCGCCCGACTTGTTCGGCAGCGTGAAGCTGCCCGTGAACACGGAGCCGGCCTCGAGCACGATCTCGTCGCCTGGCTTGGCGGAGTCCAGGGCCGACTGGAGATTGTCGCCGTTGCGCACCGTGTGGCTGCGCCCGGTGGCGGGCACATAGGTGGTGTCGATCGTCACCCGCGGCAACTCGGGTGCGCGTGGCGCCTGGGCGAAGCCGGGCCGCGTGCCGATGACGGCGGCGGCGATGATGCCCAGCGCCAGCCAGCGCCGCATGGCCACCCCCATCGGTTTCAGGCGGCGGCCGCGGAGCCGGCGTTGGCGACCCGCCGCACGCTGCCGCGGGTGAGGTCGATGAGCGTCTGCCCGGGCCGCAGCCCCGCGAGCGCCTGCGCGCCCTCCTCGTTGGCGTTGCCGATGACCACCACCTCGGCGTGCTCGAGCAGCGTCTCCACGTCTTCGCACATGAGGGAGGCGATGTGGGGGATCTCCTCCTCGATGTACGCCTTGTTGGCGCCGACGAGACGGGCGATGGAGACGTTGCGGTCGAGGATGCGCACGTCGCACCCCTTGCCGATGAGCGCCTCCACCAGCGTCACCATGGGGCTCTCGCGAAGGTCGTCGGTGCCGGGCTTGAAAGCGAGGCCCGCCACCCCCACGCGACGCTTGCGCGTGACCAGCACCGCGTCCACCGCGTTGCGGACCTGCGCGTCATTGGACGGGATGATGGTGGACAGCAGCGGCACCGGCACATCCTTGGCGCGCGCCGCGTGCAGCATGGCGCGCACGTCCTTGGGCAGGCAGGAGCCGCCGAAGGCGAAGCCCGGGCGCAGGTAGGCCTCGGAGACATTGAGCTTCTTGTCCATCAGAAAGACGCGTGCCACGTCCTGGGCATCGGCGCCGAGGGCGGTGCACACATCGGCGAGCTCGTTGGCGAAGGCCACCTTGAGGGCGTGCCACGTGTTCGACGCGTACTTCACCATCTCCGCGGTGCGCACGGACGTGTGCACGAAGGGCGCGTCGATCCAGTCGTACAGGGAGCGCAGCAGCCCCACCGCCGCGGCGTCGGGACATCCGACGAGGGTCAGCGGGGGTGCGGCGAAGTCGCGCAGCGACGAGCCTTCGCGCATGAACTCCGGGTTGACGGCCACCCGCAGGTGGGCCGCGGCCTCGGGTCCCGCGCCCGCGAAGAGGGCGGGGATGAAGACGTCATCGGTGGTGCCCGGCAGCACCGTGCTGCGCAGCACCACCGTGTAGGGTTTGGGATGCGCGCGCAAGGCGGCCCCGATCTCGCGCGCCACGCGCTCGAGGCCGGCCACGTTGAGCTGGCCCCGCGCGTGGCCGGGCGTCCCCACGCACACGAGGGCGAGCTCGGTGCCGTCGATGGCCTCGCGCTCGGAGGTCGTCGCGCGCAGCCGTCGATTGCACACGACGTCGAGCAGCAGCTCGCCGAGGCCGGGCTCCACGATGGGCGAGGTGCCTCCGTTGACCATCGCCACCTTGCCCGCATTGACGTCCACGCCGATGACCTCATGCCCCGCCTTCGCCAGGCACGCCGCCGTCACACACCCCACATAACCCAACCCAAACACGCTCACCCGCATAACCCACGTCCTCCTGTGGCCATCATTCGATTGCGGCCGGATTCAGCACCGAACCTCGAACCTCTGTCCCACGTACGAACCGAACCGTTGTCCCCACGCCCATTCCCGAGGCGCGTTCCGGGTTCCCCGGGACGCGTCCGAGCGCCGGGCGTACTCGACCCCACCTCTGTCCCACGCCCACTCCCGAGGCGCGTTCCGGGTTCCCCGGGACGCGTCCGAGCGTGTGGGGGGCTTGGGGGGCCCGTTCTAGGCCCCCCATCTCAAAAGAGCGCGTAGATGAACGGCGCGAGCGCGGACGTCTCCAGGAAGACGACCAGGAAGCTCAGCATGATCAGCACGACCACCACCGGCGCCAGCCACCAGGTCTTGCCGTTCCAGATGAACGAGAGCAGCTCCCGGGAGGTGGAGACGTTGGTGCGTGTCGTGCCCGTGCGCGTGGTGCCGGGCTGTGTCATCGGGATCCTCCTGCGACCGCCCCCGTCGCGCGCGTCACGACACCCACGCGCTCGAAGAGGCTGGTGAATTGTTCGGCGACCACCGCATGTCCCTCGCACTCCATGTGGGCGGTGTCGAAGAAGAGGTCGCCCCGGCCCTCCAGAGATGCTTGCAGGTCGAGGACGGGCAGGCCGCGCCGCTGGGCCACCTCGCGAATGGTGTCGTTGTACTTGCTGTAGATGAGATGGAATGCTTTGAGGTTGTGCGTGTAGTACGGGAAGTAGAGCTTCTTGATCTCCGCCGCCGGCATCTCCGGGCGCAGCGGGCTGGGCAGCGTCACCAGCACCACGCGCGCGCCCGTCGTGCTCGCCACGTCGATCATGCGCTCCAGGTTCTCCTTGAACACGTGAGGCGTGTACCCGTCGTACGCGCGCGCCGCCTCCGCCGGCAGCTCCGTCTGCACCGTCTGCAAGCGCGGCCGCACCCAGGCGAACATCACCTTGCGCCAGAACTTGATGAGGTACACGTCGTACAGCGCGTAGGACATGCGCGCGAAGCGCGCGGAGGCGCCGGGGTTGCCGGGGTCGTGCTTCATCATGTCGTTCCAGCCGATGTAGAGCGTCACCATGTCCGGCTGGTAGCGCACGATGTCGCGCTCGAGCACGGTGAGGGCATCGCGGGAGTTGTAGCCCTCCACGCCCGCGTTGACGACCTCGAAGCGCCGCCCGGCGCCGGGCCGGTTCAGCCGCTGTTCGAGCTGTGCCGGGTACGGACAGGTATCGCCGGGGAGGCCGAAGGTGGTGGAGTCACCGACGGCGAAGATCCGATAGACGCCGTTCGGCTTCTGCGCGTCGAACTCGGCGCCGCGGAAGCCCTTGGAGTTGACGCGCACGCGCCCGTCCTGCAGCACGCGGTCGTAGTTGGGTACGAGCCGGATGATGCCCGACGCCACGTCGAAGCGCTGGTACGAGTGGCGGAAGAAGTAGGCCCACGTGCGCAGCCCGAGCTCCAGCGCGCCCAGGAGGACGAGGGTCATGCACGTGACGATGACGGCCTTCTTCATCACTTTTCCACGAGGTAGCGGTCGAGGACCAGCATGTCGATGCCGCTACGGCTGAAGGTGCTGTACGCCTGCTCGGGCGTGTTGACGATGGCCTCGCCCTTGAGGTTGAAGGACGTGTTCATCACCACCGGCACCCCCGTCGCCTTGCCGAAGGTCTCGATGAGCTTGTGGTAGCGCGGGTTCGTCTCCTTGAACACGGTCTGCAGCCGCGCGGTGCCCATGTGCGTGGGCGCGGGCACCACCGCGCGCTTCTCTTCCTTCACGGGCACCACGAGCAGCATGAAGCGCGCGGCGTGGTGTCGCTCGGGATCCTTGAGATCGTAGAACTCGTGCGCGTGCTCCACGAGCACCGAGGGCGCGAAGGGCCGGTAGGGCTCGCGGAACTTGATCTTGGTGTTGACGATGTCCTTCATGTCGGCACGGCGCGGGTCGGCGAGAATACTGCGGTTGCCGAGGGCGCGCGGGCCCCACTCGAAGCGCCCCTGCGACCAGCCGATGACCTTGCCCTCCGTGAGCGCCTCGCTCACGCGCGTCATGAGGCGGTCGTCGTCTTCCATGTACTCGTGGCGGATGTTCTGCTCACGCAGGAAGGTGCGGATAGCGTCCTCGCCGTGCTCCTCGCCGAGGTAGGCGTGGTCCATGACGTACGTGCGCGGGTGGCCGAGCACGGCGTGGTGCACGTAGAGGGCGGCCCCGATGGCGCCGCCACCGTCGCCGGCGGCGGGCTGGATGTAGATCTCGTCGAAGGGCGTCTCACGGATGATGCGTCCGTTGGCCACGCTGTTGAGGGCGACCCCGCCCGCCATGCAGAGCTTGGTGAGCCCCGTCTTGGCGTGGGCGGCGCGTGCCATCCCGAGCACGATCTCCTCCGTCACGCGCTGGATGCTGGCCGCGATATCCGCGTAGTGCTGGTTCTGCCGCACCTGTTCCGCGTAGTCGGCGGGACGGGCGCCGAAGTAGTCCGGATACCCCGTCTCCTCCGTGAAGAAGTGCGCGCCCGGCTTGCGCGGGGTGCCGAACAGCTTCTCGAACTTCGGCGCGAAGGCCGTGTCCGGCGAGCGGTGATACGAGAAATAGTCCATGTCCATCGCGAAGGCGCCGTCGTCGGAGAGGCGGATGAGCTTGCGCACGTCGTCCACATACCTGGGCCTGCCGTAGGGCGCCATGCCCATGACCTTGTACTCGCCCTCGTTCACCTCGAAGCCGAGGAAGGCCGTGAACACGCTGTAGAGCAGGCCGAGCGAGTGCGGGAAGCGGATCTCGGACAGCAGCTCGAGGCTGTTGCCACGCCCGACGCCCATGCTGGCGGTGGCCCACTCGCCCACGCCGTCCACCGTGAGCACGGCCGCCTCCGAGTAGGGCGAGCAGTAGTACGCCGACGCCGCGTGCGACATGTGGTGGCTGCTGAAGAGCACGCGGTCGGGCGCGATGCCGAGCCGGCTGGCGATGAGGCTCTTCACCCACAGCTTCTGGGAGAGCCACTTCACCATCGATTCCTTGAACACGCGGAAGGACTTCGGCGAGCTCTGGAGCGTCGACAGCAGGATGCGCTCGAACTTCAGGAAGGGCTTCTCGTAGAAGACGACATAGTCGAGGTCCTCCGCGCGGATCGACCCCGTGCGCAGGCAGAAGTCGATGGCGAGCTGAGGAAACTCGGGATCGTGCTTGATGCGCGAAAAGCGCTCTTCTTCCGCCGCCGCCACCACGATCCCGTCCTGGACGAGCGCGGCCGCCGCGTCGTGGAAGAAGGCTGAGATGCCGAGAATATTCATGTGGCTCTCCTTCAAAACTGTCGCCGCGCGATGTCGAGAGCGGTGGGCGCGGGACTCTCGGTGGAGACGGGCAGGGGCTGCCATCCCGGCTCCGCGCGCAGGCGCAGGGGGTCGGTGAACCACCGCACCGCCATCGCGAACGGCATCATGAAGACGAAATAGACGAGCATCATGATGATGTGTGAGTTCACGCGGCCGATGGCATGGGCGACGACCACCCATTTCCGCCACAGCGCTTTAAGCATGAGCATGAGATCTCTCTTCCACCGCGGTGCGACACCGCGTCTCGAAATCGAGGGCCACGCGGCCCCAGGAGAATCGTTCTTGGACGAGCGCGCGGCCCGCCTCCGCGAGCCGGCGCCTCCGCTCGGAATCGCGCAGGAGCGCCACCACCGCGTGCGCAAAGTCGTCCGCACCGTCCGCGAGCACGAGGTGCTCGCCCGACACCACGGGCAGCCCTTCCGCTCCGATGGTGGTGGAGACCACGGGCTTGGCCATCGCGAGCGCCTCGAAGATCTTCAGGCGCGTGCCGCCGCCGATGCGCAGCGGCACCACGCACAGCGTCGCTTCCGCCATGTACGGGCGCACGTCGTCCACGGTGCCCGTCACCGTCGCCCCCACCGCTTCCGCCGCCTGCCGCAGCTTCGCGGAGGGGCTGCGTCCCACCACCACGAAGCGGGCGGCGGGAACGTGGGCGCGCACGCGGGGCAGGATGGCGTCCACGAAGTGGATGACCGCGTCCTCGTTCGGGTACCAGTCGAGCGAGCCTGTGAAGACGATGGTGGCCGGCTTCTCGTGCCAGCCGTTGGGCGCGAAGTATTCGATGTCCACGCCGGTCTCGACGGCGGCCACCCGCGCCGAGGGCGCGGTGACCGCGAGCAGATTGCGGTCCGCCTCGGAGACGGCGAGCGTGAGGCTCGCCTGCGCGCACGCGGCCGCTTCGTAGCGCCGCATCTTGCGCCACTCCAGCTCGAGCAGCGCGCGCCGCCACACGGGGCCGGGCGCCTGCGCGAGCCGCTTCCAGATCATGTGCTCGACGTTGTGCTCGAAGAGCACGACGGGCACAGGCCCGCCCATCGGCACGTTGGGCACGGCCACCAGGAAGTCCGCCACGCAGAGATCGAAGCGGCCGGAGGCGAGGAGGCGCTCGACTTCCTGCCGCACGGCCGGGATCCGCCAGCGCCACACGTCGAGCGGCAGCGGCGACAGCCACGAGCGCGTGGCGGCGAGCGCGAAGGCGGCGCTGCCCACCTTGTGGGGGGCGTACTCCAGCGAGATCACGCGCTCGCACGCGGGCAGTTGAGCGGCGAGCGCCTTGCCGTCGGCTCCGGGGGCGTGCGTGGTGACGAGCGTGACCGCGTGGCGCTGCGACAGCTCCGCCACTGTGTGGAACGTGCGCAGGCGGCCCCCGGTGTTGAGCGGCCACAGGCCGCCCACTTTCACCCAGAGGATGCGCAGCGAGGTCGGGTTCACGCGCGGGCTCCGATGGAGGTCACGTCGTCCCCTTCAATGCACGAGCGGTGCCACATTTCCAGATTGATGAGCGACCACAGCTGCTGCGCGTGGGAGGCGGTGCCCGCGCGGTGCTCGTTCGCGAGCCGGCGCAGAATCGCGGGATCGAAGAAGCCGCGGGCGGCCGCACGCGGCCCGAGGACGAACTCTTCGACGAGCGGCCAGAACTCGCCCTGCAGCCAGCGACCCACAGGGACGGGAAATCCCATCTTTTTACGGGTGAGGATGGCAGGTGGAATAAGTTTCGCCACCGCCTCGCGCAGCACCGCCTTGGTGCGCCACCCCCGCAGCTTGAAGCTCGCGGGTAACGACACGGCGTATTCGGCGAACGCCGTATCCAGGAAGGGCACACGGCTTTCGATCGAGGCCGCCATGCTCATCTGGTCCTGCTTCATGAGCAGCTCCACCAGGTAGGTCTGGAGGTCCGCGGCGCTCATGCGGTCGAGAGGGCCCCCCGCCGCGCTGTTGTAGTACCCCAACCCCTCCGTGTAAGGGTCCTCCCCCCGCCGTGCCGGATCGGCCAACAGCCGTTCTTGAAGGCCCTGGGAGAACACGGAAAAGTTTTCGTAGAAGAGATCGCGGGGATTTGACCCTCGCGCCAGGAAGCTGCGTGAGGCGTATCGCCCCGCGCGTCCCGGGAGGCCTTCGGCGACACGGCGCGCGCCCGCGCGCAGGGGTCCGGGCAGGTGCTGCCAGGCGCGGCCGAGGCGGTGGTTCCACGCCGTGACCCGGTACCGGTTGTAGCCCAGGAAGAGCTCGTCGGCGCCTTCCCCCGTGAGCACGACCTTCACGTGGTCGCGCGCCAGGCGCGAGACGAAGTACAGCGGCACGCTGGAGGTGAACGCGATGGGCTCGTCCTCGTGCCAGATGAGCCGCGGCAGCGTCTCGAAGAACTCGCGCGGGGAAACGATCACCTCGCGGTGCTCGGCACCCACCGCGCTTGCCGCCATGCGCGCGTAGGGCAGCTCGTTGGCACCCGGCTCGTCGAAGGCCACCGAGAAGGTGCGGATGGGCTCTTTCACCATGGGCGCCATGAGGGCGGCGAGGATGCTGGAGTCGATGCCGCCGGACAGGAAGAGCCCGAGCGGCACGTCGCTCATGAGATGGCTCGCGACGGCCGCGCGCAGCCGTTCGCGCACCTCCTCTCCCGCCTGCCGGAAGGTGAGCGTGGTGTTCGTGCCCATCTCCGGCAGCGACCAGTACCGGCGGTGGCGGATGCCGTGGCGGCGCGACCACGTGAGCGTGTGACCCGGACGCAGCTTGCGCACGCCGCGGTAGAACGTCTCCTCCCCCGCGGCAAAGCCGGTGGCGAGGTACTCCGGCAGCACGCGGTCGTTGAACGCGGGCGCCTGCGTGGTGACGGCGAGGATCGCCTTGATCTCCGACGCGAAGAGAAGCTCCTCGCCGTCGACCATGTAGTAGAGGGGCTTGATGCCCAGCCGGTCGCGCGCCAGGCACAGCTCATCGCGGCCGCGGTCCCAGATGGCGAAGGCGAACATCCCCTGCAGGCGCTCCACGCACCGCTCGCCGAGGTCCTCCCACAGGTGCAGGATGGTCTCCGTGTCGCTGCGCGTGCGGTAGCGGTGGCCGCCGGCCTCGAGGCCGGGGCGCAGCTCGGCGTGGTTGTAGACCTCACCGTTGTAGACGATCCACGCGCTGTCGTCCTCGTTGCTCATCGGCTGCTGCCCGGCGGCGACGTCGACGATGGACAGGCGACGATGGGCGAGTCCCACGGGGCCGTCGATCCACAGTCCTTCGCCGTCGGGGCCGCGGTGACGGATGACGTCGCGCATGCGCTTGAGGCGCGTCTCGTCCACTCCGATGGTCCCGTCCAGTCGTACGATGCCCGCGATGCCGCACATACCCTCAGCCTCCCGTGGTCTGCAGCGTGAGGAGCCGGTGGACGCCCGCGGGCTCGCGCCGCGCGCTCACGGGCCAGAAGCTCTCGTCGTCAAAGCGGACGCCCTCCTGCATGGCGTCGAACCACACGCCCTCCAGCCTGCCGTCGTCGCCGAGCGCCTCCACCTCGGGCGGGAGCGCGTCGCTGTGCTCGACGGGCCACAGCAGCGTGACCACGCGCAGGGGCAGGCGCGTCACCGTGGAAAAGCGCAGGAGCGGTGCGGGCCGGCGGCACCCGTAGTCCGGCGCCACCCAGCCTTCGATCACGTCCGTGGCCAGCGGCGCCGTCGCGAACGCGCGCAGCAGGAGGCCCGAGCCGCCCGAGCCGTAGGCGCGCGTCCACCGCGAGCCCTCCGTGTCGACGCGCAGGGGCGCGAACTGGAAGCCGATGTCGACGCGGTGCTCGGCGGCGCCGAGCAGGTCGTCGACGATCAGCCAGTAGCGCGGCTTGAGGAAGAGCACGCGGCGTCGATGCGTCACGGGATCGGCGAGCCGGCCGTACGCGTCGGAGACGGCGTCGATGAGATCGGCGGCGTCGGTGCTCACCCACCGCTGCACGCGCGCGG
>JBKKCN010000328.1:0-3707 GCA_046712525.1 Candidatus Rokuibacteriota bacterium | reverse complement strand
GGCGCGGGCGTACGCGTGGGCGCCCAGCGCGCGACGGGCGCGCCGCGCGCCACTGGGGCCGACGTAGCCGCCCGCGCGCCGCGACCGGAGCACCGCCGCCGCGCGTGCGTGATGCACGGCGCCCCGTGCTGCGCGCACGCCCACGAGCACCCCGCGCGGCTGCGGGCGATCGAGGCCCGCTTCACCGCGAAAGGCCTCGAGCATGTCGGGATCGGCGAGGGTGGCGGCGATCTGCGTGGGCAGACCCTCAGGGTCGAAGTGCGTGATGCGGCGCACGCCGGACGCCGCGGACAGCGCGGCTTTCCAGAAGGGTTCGGCGCCGATGCCGATCGGCGTCACCACGTCGAGCCCGGTCACCACCACGCGTCGCATCTCAGGCCAGCAGCGAATAGCCGGCGTCGACGACGAGGGTCTGACCCTGGATCGCGTACGCGGCCGAGCTCGCAAGGAAGTACACGGCGTCGGCCACTGCTTCCGCCGTCACGAGACGGCCGCCCGGCGTGCGCGCCCGCGCGGCCGCCAGCAGCGCCGCGCCGTCGGGGATGGCGTGCCAGATATCGGTCTCGACGGCGCCCGCCGTCACCGTGTTCACGGTGATGCCGCGCGGCGCCAGCTCCACGGCGAGATAGCGGGTGAGCGCTTCCATCGCCGCCTTGGACACGCCCACCGCGGCATAGCCCGGGATCACGCGCTGGCTGCCCAGGCTCGAGAGCGCGATCACGCGCCCGCCCTCACCCATGAGGGCGGCCGCCGCCTGCGCCGCGAGCAGGAGAGGACGCGCATTGGTGGCGAGCACCCAGTCGAGCTGCTTGGCGGTCACCGTGAGCGCATCACGAAGGACGCCGGAAGCGGCGTTGGACACGAGAACGTCGAGGCGGCCCGCGAGGCTCCCCACCTCGTCGAACATGCGCTGGATCTCCGCCGGCTGCTTGAGATCACCCTGCAGCAGGTGGGCGCGCGCGCCGCGCAGCTCCACCTCATGCGCGGTCTTCTCGGCGGCCTCGCCGTTCACGAAGAAGTTGATGAAGATCCGCGCGCCCGGCGCAGCAAAGCGCAGCGCGATGGCGCGCCCGATCCCGCGGCCGCCGCCCGTGATGAAGACCTCGCGCGTGGGGGCGGTGGTCATCGGCGATCAATCCCCGCCAGCCGGATGGGATCCATCGTGAGCGTGCGGTAGAGCCCGCGCAGGCGCTCCCCGACTCCGTCGTGGTCGTCGACGACGGTGAAGTCCAGAATCGCCGTCGCCACCGTCTGTCCCGTCACGGCCGCCGTCGCCGCCACCGTCCACCGCGGGCGGTGGGGCTCACCATCGGGATCGCGACGGTGGCACGTCACGGTGAGCTGGTCGCCCGGGCGCACGAGCGCGCGGAAGCCGGCGCGGCTCACACGGTCGAGCCGGGCCACGCGGACAAAGTCGTGCGTGACCGCGACCAGCAGCTGCGTGGCCTGCTCGAAGGTCTCGACGAGCAGCGCCCCGGGCAGGATGGGCACACCCGGGAAATGGTCGTCGAACACGTCGTCGGTGGCGGTGACGTTCTTCAAGATTTCGATGGAGGCCCCAGGGTCGAGACGCAGGATGCGATCGACGAAGACGAAACGCAGAGGCAGGCGCCCTTCAGGCTCCGGTGGCGAGGCGTGAGGCGCGCGCCAGCTGGCCCCCGATGTATGCCGTGAGCGCTCCCACGGTGAAGCGGTTGAGGACCTCCGGCATCACGGCGGGCGAGTGCAGGTTCTCGAGCAGATGCGTGGCGAGGCGCTTGGGATCGAGCGTGGACAGATCCAGACCCATGCCGTCGAGCTCCTGCAGGAGGCGTTCGGCGAGGGCGAGCGCGAGCGCCTCCTCGTCACCGGCGGTGCGCGCGAGGCCCCGGCGCGTGTGCAGATAGTCCAGCACGGCGCCGATGGTGGACGGCGCCACCGTGCGCAGCTCGTCGGCGGTGACGGCCACCCCGGTGCGCTCGGCGAGGAGTCGGTCGAGCACGCGCAGGTCCCGCCATTCGAGCACGCGGTCCTGAAGCAGGCGGGCCGCGATGTCGACGCCGAAGGTGTGCTGGCACTTGAAGCTGATGTCGAGGAAGTCGATCGACTCCGCGCCGAGATCACGCACGAGGGAAGCGTCGTCGGTGACGGTGGCCTCGTCGACGCCCAGTGACTCCACGAGGACCTTGCCGAGCGCCACCCGGATTTCGCCTGACGTCCAAATCTTCGTCGTATCTGGCTGCATGGTCTCTCCCTGGTCCTCCTCTAGCCTGTTCCACCATCGACGGCGATCACTTGTCCCGTCAGGTAGCTCGCCTCCTCGGAGGCGAGATACACCGCCAGCGACGCCACTTCCGCCGGCTGTCCGACACGCCGCATCGGAATCAGCTCACGGATGCGGGCTTTCTCCGTTCCGGCGAAGGGACGACTCATGTCGGTCTCGATGAGACCGGGGGCGATCGCGTTCACGGTCACGCCCCGCGGCGCCAGCTCGGTGGCGAGGGCGTGGGTGAGGGCGTTCACGCCGCCCTTCGAGGCCGCGTAGTTGACCTGTCCGCGCCCGCCCCGCGTGCCGAGCGCGGAGCTGATGTTGATGATCCGGCCCCACCGCGCCGCGAGCATGTGCCGCGCCGCCAGCCGACACGTGTGGTAGAGCGAATCGAGATTCGTGCGCAGCACGCTCGACCATTCCTCCGGCGACATCTCGATGAGCAAGCCCTCGCGGATGATCCCGGCATTGTTCACGAGGATGTCGAGCCGGCCCGAGCGCTCGATCAGCGCCGTCATGAGCCGGCCCACCGCCTCCCCGTCGCCGACATCCGCCTGGCAGACGACGCCATGTCCGCCCATGCCCTCGATCGCCTGCAGCGTCTCCTTCGCGTGCTCGTGCTGGATCCGGTAATTCACCCACACCGTCGCGCCCGCCCCCGCGAGCGCGACCGCGATGGCACGGCCGATCCCGCGCGAGGCGCCGGTGACGAGGGCCACGCGGCCCGCAAGATCGATCTTCATGCCGCCGCCTCGAAGGGGCCCAGCACGAGCGCGGCCGCTTCGCCAAATTGACCGAGCGAGAGGACGAGCGCGTGCGCTGGCGCCACGGGATGGAGCGAGGGTCCCACGGAAACGATGGACGGGATGATAGCGTGCTGCAGGAGGGCCGAACAAGCGAGGAATTCGACGGCGCCGGACGCCGCTCCCATGTCGCCGTGCGCCTTCTTCAGGCGGATCATGGGCGTGTCCGAGGCCCGGCCGCCCAGTACCTTGGCGAGCGCCATTTCCTCCGCGGCGTCGACGGGAGAGTTGCCGTCACCGTGCAGGCTGACCACGTCGGGCAGGCAGCCCGCCGTGTCGAGCGCCGACTCCACTGCTCTCGCGATCCGCCCTGCCAGCCGCGTGGGGTCCTGGCGCGCGGCGAGCGTGCCCTCGCCGGCGGCGGTGGCGAAGCCGATCACCTCCCCGTACACGGTGGCGCCCCGCTGTCGGGCGCGCTCCGCCTCCTCGAGCACGAGCAGCCCGCTGCCTTCCGCCGCCACGAAGCCCGGACGCCCGCCGTCGTCGGAGGCGAGGAACCCGGCGCCGTCGTACACCGCGAACACCAGTTCTTCGAGCAGGGCGTCGGTGCCGCCGCACAGTGCCGCGTCCAGCTCTCCGGCGGCGATGGCGCGGTACGCCTCGCCGATCGCGTGGGCGCCCCCGAGGGAGCCTTCCGTGAGCGCGCGGCACATGCC
>JBKKCN010000327.1:0-7520 GCA_046712525.1 Candidatus Rokuibacteriota bacterium | reverse complement strand
GGCGTACACGGGCCGCGCGCCCCGTTCCAGCCGCTCCACCACGCCCGCCGCCACTGCGGCCGCGCGCCCCATGCCGGCGGCGTTGATCTTGTCGGCGGTATCACCCGGCGCGTGATAGTCCGGATGGGTGCCCGTGAAGAAAAACAGCACCGGCGTGCCTGCCGCATAAAAGCGCGTATGGTCCGAGGGCGAGTACGGCGAGCCGCGCATGATGACGGTGGCGCCCGCCGCCCGCGCGGCGTCGGCGACGGCGTCGCGCAGGCGGCTGCCGCTGTCGACGCCACCCACGTGGAGCTGCCCATCACGCATGCGGCCCACCATGTCGAAGTTGAGCATCAAGATAGTCCGCTCGAGAGCCACGGGTGCTTGTTTCACATAATGTCCGGAGCCGATGAGGCCCAGCTCTTCGGCCCCGAAGAGCGCGAAGACGAGCGTGCGCCCGGCGCCGCCCGCGGCGGCATAGGCGCGGGCGAGGCCGAGGACGACGGCGGTGCCGGAGGCGTTGTCGTCGGCGCCGGGGTGCACGGCGCCGCCGATGACGCCCACGTGGTCGTAGTGCGCGCCGAGCACGATGGCCTCGTCCGCGAGGGCGGGATCGGCGCCCGGGAGGAGACCGATGATGTTCACCGCGCGCCGGTCGTCGGGCACGAGCTGTGCGCGCACCCGCGCCTGCACCGGCAACACCGTGGAGGCCGGCGCGCGTGTGTCGGCGATCATCTGGACACGCTGCGCCACGCTGGTCGGCGCCGAGGCGAGGAGCGCGTCGGCGACGGCGGGCGTCACGGCTCCCGACACGAGGCCGACGGGCGCGCCGGTGGCGGCCACCGACGGCAGCGCGGCAGAGACGACGAGCAGCGCGCGGGCCCCGTGCTGGCGGGCGACGATCAGCTTGTCCAGGCGCGACATGCGACGCGATACGAAGGGCGGTGCCCCGTCGAGCACGAGCACGATCCTGCCCCGCACGTCGACGCCCGCGTAATCGTCATAGGCGGCTTCGGGCGCCACCACACCGTAGCCGGCGAAGGCCACGCCCGCCGTCACCTCGTCGCTGCTCGATCCGCCGTGTGGCGTCCACTCTGCCGCGGGGGCGAACGTGCGGCGCCCGGGCGCGACGATCTCGAGTGCGCTGTCCGGTCCCACGCGCGTGCCGGGGTCGAGGACGAACGATTGTAAAAACGTCCCGGTGTCGCCGCCGGGCCGCAGCCCTGCCGCCGCCATTGCGCTGGCAAGCTGGCGGGCGGCGAGATCCCCGCCCGGCGTGCCGGAGCGGCGGCCATCCATGCCCGGTGCGGTCAGCGTCTCGACGGTGGCCTGTAGCTGCTCGGCCGTGGGTGGGACGAAGGGCGCGCGCCCGAATGCCGACGTCGATCCCGCGAGCGTGACGAGGAGGGCGAAGAGGACAGCGCGGCGAATCACGCCACTATTCTACGTCACACCCCGTCACTTCACGCGAACGATGCGACCTCCGGTGATCCGCGCCAGCTCGCGCGGCGCGAGGCTGAACACGGTGTTCGGATGGCCGCCCGCCGCCCACACCTGCTGCCACGTCATGAGGTCTTCGTCGATGAGCGTGGCGAGCGCGCGCGTGTGCCCGACGGGCGCGACACCGCCGATGGCGAAGCCCGTGTGCTCCCGGACGAAGTCAGCGTGGGCCTTGTCGAGCGGTTCACCGACGATGTCCGCGAGCGTGGTCTCGTCGACGCGATTGGCGCCGCTCGTGAGCACCAGCAGCGCCACGCCGCGCCCGCGCATCGCAAAGACGAGGGACTTCACGATCTGGCCCACCTCGCAGCCGACGGCGGCGGCGGCCTCCGCGGCCGTCCGCGCCGGACGCGCGAGCTGCAGCAGGCGGCCGTCGCAGCCGAGTGCCGCGAGCGCGTCCTGGACGCGCAGGGCGCCCGCGCTCAGCGGCTCAGGCACGATCCTGGTTCAGCGCGACGACACGGCAATCCGTCATCTGTGCCAGATGCTCGAGATCGTGATCCACGATGTGCGTGGCGAACTGCGCGACGGTGACGGGGCCGAAGAAGCCCGAGAGACCGATGCGCGTGGCGGCGGCGGGCGGCAGTCCTTTCAGGAAGGCGACGGTCTGGCGCCGCGCGCTTGCGAAGCCGGCGAGATCGTCGGCGAAGCGGCCCTCGCGGTGGTCGCCGGACTTCGCCCACGCTTCGGCGCTGAACGGCTGGAAGGTTGGACGGTCCGCCGACACCATGCTCCGCAGGCGGGGAAGAAACACGTCGGTCTCGGTGTTGAGCAGGTGCGCCATCACTTCCTTGATGCACCACTCACCTTCCTTCGGACGGCGGCGCATGTGCTCGGCGCCCACACCGTCGGCCACCTGCTCCAGCCTCGGCAACAGGCTCTCGAGGGCGGCGATCACTTCCGGCATGGGCAGCGCCCGGCGCGCTTCGCACCGCCTGGGCAGCAGGCCGAGCGCCTGCCGGACGTCCTGGATCTGCTGCAGGTGCTCGGTGTCGTGCTCCGCCACCGTGTGCGCGTAGGTGTCCACCGAGAGGGGGCCGCGGCTCGGGCTCACGCCCTCGCGTTGCCAGCCCGCCTCATCGATGCGCTCCAGGAGGGTGACCGCCTGCTGGCGTGCCGTCTCGAAGGCGAGGAGGAGCTCGTCGAGATCCGCGGCCGTGTCCGGCGCGGGGCGGCTCTTGTCGAAGACCGGCCGCGTCTCGCCCAGCATGCGTCGCAGGCGCGGCAGGAAGGTGTCGCGGTCACCCTCGACGAGATGGCGCACGACCTCGGCGATGGACCACTCGCCGGCTGCGGGCGGTGTCCACGCCTGCTCGGGAGTGCAATCGCGCGACATCTCGCGCAGCATCCGCGGTGTCGATCGCATGCTCGCCAGCACGAGCGCGCGATCCATGATCGCTACAGCTCGCGGAGGACGCGGGCCACGATGGCGGGATCGGGACGCACCTGGAAGTTGTTGGTGACCGATACCCACCGCACGAGGCCGTTGCGGTCGATGATGACGGTGGCCGGCAGCGGCACGTCCTCGCCGCTTTGCCCGCCCGCCACGTGTACGAGGCCGTAGCGCCGGGTGACGGCGAGATCGCGGTCCGCCACGAAGCGATAGCTGAGCTTCAGACCGTCCGCAAGGCGCTGGCTCTGCTCGTTCGTGTCAGGCGAGACGGCGACCACTTCGGCGCCCGCGGCCGCCGCGTCGGACAGCGAAGCTCCAAGACCTTGGAGCTCGAGGCGGCAGAACGGGCACCAGTAGCCGCGGTAGAACACGAGCACGACCGGCTTGCGGCCCCGATAGTCGGCGAGCGCCACGGGCCGGCCCCTGGCGTCGCTCACGGTGAAGTCCGGCGCTGGCTCTCCGACGCGCAGCACGCTGGCGGGGGCGGGAACACGGGCGGCGACGAAGTTGAAGAAGGCGCCGGCGGCCAGCAGCAGCACGCACACTGCGAGGGCGGTGAACGTGCCCGCGCTCCGGCGCCGCGCGACGGCGAGGACGGCCACCGCCGTCGCCACCGCGAGCCCGACCACGTACAGCCAGGGACGGTTGCGGATGCCCGGATAGTCCAGCAAGAGCAGGTAGGCAGCGATGGAGGCGGCGGCGGCGAGGACGCCGAGAAGCGCGAGCGGGCCGGGTGTGAGACGCATCAGGGGATGGCGATGCGGTCGAAGGCCTCCGCGTACGCGAAGTCCTTGGTCTTGCCGAGCGTGCTCGAGCGGTCGCGCACCCGCTTTTCCACCATCGCAAAGTCCGAGAACTGACTGGCGTGACAGGCGAGGGCCTTGATCTTGAGATCCATGACGTCGGAGATGTCGACGACGATGTGCGGCTTGTCCCACTGCATCACATAGACCTCACGCACCTTGTGGGGCTCGAAGTCCGGCAGCAGCTCGGGGAAGGCCATGTGATCGCGCGCGAGCGGGTACACGCAATCGAGGACGACACCGGCCACCGTGCGGTGATCGCGGTGGGAGGCCCCGAGGTTGTACGTACGGTTGGGATTCTGGCAGATGACGAGCTCGGCGCGGAAGCGGCGGATCTCGCGCGAGACGTCGCGCCGCAGGTCGCGCGTGTCCTCCACCTCGCCGTCCGGATATCCGAGGAACTGCACGCGCTCGACGCCGAGGGTGCGGGCGGCGGCGCGCTGCTCGTCGGCGCGGAGGGCGACGAGGCGCTCGGGCGTCATGGTGCGGTCGCTCGAGCCCTTGTTGCCGTTGGTCACGATGACGTAGGTGACCTCGGCGCCCTGCCTCACGAGCTGGGCCACGGTGCCGCCGGCGCCGAACTCCGAGTCATCGGGGTGCGCCGTGATCACCAGCACCCGCTTCGCCGCCTCTGCCATGGTCGTTTGTCTCCTCCGTTGTGTGTCGCCAGCATACCGATTCTAGCGGCGCTTCGCTATAATCGCCCGGTGTCAGCCGCCCGCATTCGACGCACCGCCGTCGCGGCGCTCGTGCTCCTCGTCGCCCTCGCGATCGCGCTGCCGGTGGTGCCAGGCACACCGGGCACGCTGCGCCTGGGTGGCGTGAGCCTCTTCTGGTGGTACGGCGCGGTGGCGGCCCCGCTGCTCGCCACCCTCATCGCGCTGGGGGCGCTGCTCAGCCGGTCCGCATAGTGCGGCAGGGCGCGGCGCACGCCGCCGCGTGGACCACCCCCGCGCTCCTCGTCCTCCTCGTCTCGCGCGTCGCCTCCGGCCACGTGGAGGCGCCGCTCCTCGTGCTGCTCACGGTGGCGGCGCCGCTCGTGGCGCTTCTGCGCCCACCCCGTACCGCGGTGCGGAATCCGGTCACACGCGTGGTGATCCTCATCGTCGTCGGCCTCGTGGTGTGGGCCAACGTCAGCGTCTTTGCGGATGTTGCGTCGTTGCTGGGCGGCGCGCGCTGGCAGGGCGCCGTGCTCGCGGCCGCCCTCACGCTGCTCGTGACGGTGTGGCCGGCGGCGGACCGAGGGCGGGCGGCGGTGCTCACCGTCGGTGTCGCGTGCGTGCTCGCAGTGGTGGCAGCGGCCGCCGTGGCCGCCGGCCGGACGCCGTGGAGTGCGTGGAACGACGTCGCCTCCCGACCTGCGTTCGTATTCTCCGATCGCGGCGCGATCGCGCGCTTCACCCGCGACACCACGCTGGAATTCGCCGAGGCCCATCACGTGGTCGCGCTCCGGGGCGGCACCTTCCGCGTGGCGGAGCAGGAGGGGGCGCGCACCCTCGTGCGCGAGTGGCCGGTGCGCGACAACGACGTTCTCACGCTGCGCCCGGGCGACCGCTTGTCGCTGCCGGCAGGCGCCCGCGTCCGCTTCGAAGTCGGCAAGCGGGTGCCGGGCGGGCCTGCGTCGGGTGCGCAGTGGGCGGATGCGGCCGCTCGTGGTGCGGCGCGCACGCTACCGGCCCTGCTCGGCCTCGCTATCACGCTGCTCGGCGGCGCGGTGGCGCTCGTGCCCTCCTGGACGCGTGGCGTACGAGGACCCGCCGCCATCGTTCCCCTCGTGTGTGGATGGGCGGCGGTGTGCTGCGGGATCTACGTGGTCGCTATCGCTCCCGAGCTCGTGCTCGCGGACGCCCCCGCGGCCGCGCTCATCGGCGCGGCGCGCACGGTGCCGCACGCCGGCGCCGCGGCCGGCCTCACCATCGTCGGCTGCGCGGGACTGCTTGCGCTGCTCATCGCCGCCGCGCAGTCGCTGCGTTCGCGCGGGGTGGAGGTGGCGGGCGCGTCAGCGCCCGCGATGTGGACGGCCGTCTTTGCGCTGGCAGCGGCAGGCAGTATCTGGCCGATCGACGCGTGGATCGTGCTGTCGATGGCGCTGGGCTTGGCGGCGTGCGCATGGGCCGCGCCGTTCTTGGCGGCCGGCGACGAGGAAGAGGAGGGTGGGTGGAGTCCCGCCGCGCTGGGGTCGATCGCGGGCGTGCTTGCGTTCGGCGTGCTTGCGGCTCTCGCCGCGCGCCTGCCCGACTGGGCAGGCGGCGTCGGCGATTACCCGGCGCTGATGGCGGCGCCGGTGGCGTGGGCGGTTGCTTTTACGGCGCGACGCCCTTCAGCTCGCAGAGCCGGCGGTACTGCGCGTTTGCCTTCCGCGACTTCGGACCCGTGAAAGGCAGGGGCGACATCCCTCGCAGCCACTCCGGGCGAAGCTCCTCCCAGAACTCCTGGCTCACGTCTGTGGGCCGGACGCCGGCGGCGCCGATGACGGCTTCGACGTGGACGGGGTGTCGCAGCGGCTTCTCCGCGTAGTGCTTGGCCACGAACTGCTCGTAGACGTTCCTGATGGGGCTCTGCATCGGATGCTCTCCCTTCCGAGGTACGTACTCACCCCCTTGGTAAGCAACGCGATTGCCAAACGTCGACCGGATCGAAGCTGGCGATATCTCGGCCGTTGCAAGAACGGGTATGCGGGCTTTCTGGCGAGGGGGCGGGAGAATGTCCATGGAGACCCTCACCTGTTGGCAAGACCGCATGGGACTGACACAATAGGTCGTCATGGCCAGTGATCGGATCGTCGTTCGGGGCGCTCGGGAGCATAACCTCAAGAACATCGACGTCGAGCTGCCGCGTGACCAGCTGGTGGTGATCACGGGTCTCTCCGGCTCCGGGAAGTCATCGCTCGCCTTCGACACCATCTATGCAGAAGGGCAGCGCCGCTACGTGGAGTCGCTGTCCGCGTACGCGCGCCAGTTCCTGGAGCAGATGGAGAAGCCGGAGGTGGATTCCATCGAGGGGCTGTCTCCGGCCATCTCGATCGAGCAGAAGACGACCTCCAAGAATCCGCGCTCCACCGTGGGCACCGTCACGGAGATCTATGATTATCTGCGCGTCCTCTTCGCGCGCATCGGGGTGCCGCACTGCCCCTCGTGCGGGCGGGTCATCGCTGCGCAGACCGTGCAGCAGATGGTCGACCGCATCCTCACGCTGCCGGCGGGGACGAGGCTGCTGCTGCTCGCGCCCGTCATCCGGGGCCGCAAGGGCGAGTACAAGAAGCTCTTCTTCGACCTGCAGCGCTCGGGCTACTCGCGCGTGCGCGTGAACGGCACCATCCGCGAGCTCACGGAGACGATCGATCTCGACAAGAACAAGAAGCACACCATCGAGGTCGTCGTCGACCGCCTCGTCGTGAAGGAAGGCCTCGGCTCGCGCCTGGCCGACTCGCTGGAGACGGCGCTGCGGCTGGCGGACGGCGTCGTGCAGGCGGAGCCACTCGACCGCGGCGCTCCCATGCTTTTCTCCGAGCGCCTGGCGTGCGCCGAATGCGGGATCTCGCTGCCGGAAGTGTCGCCGCGCATGTTCTCGTTCAACAGTCCCTACGGCGCGTGCGCCGAGTGTGGAGGCATCGGCACCCGCTTCGAGATCGATCCCGAGCGCCTCGTGCCCAATCCTGCGCGCTCGCTGAAGGCGGGCGCACTCGCGCCGTGGGCGGGACGTGAGCCGACGTACTTCCGGCAGACGCTGCAGGTGCTGGCCAAGCGCCACAAGTTCTCGCTGGAGGAGCCGTGGTCGAAGCTGAAGAAGGGCGTGCGCGACGTCATCCTCCACGGCGAGAAGGACGGCGACGGCTTCGAAGG
>JBKKCN010000326.1:0-4427 GCA_046712525.1 Candidatus Rokuibacteriota bacterium | reverse complement strand
CGCGCTTGGACAGCCCGGCGTCGCCGTCCCCGCCGCCGCCGTAGCTGAGCGCCTTCTCCAGCTCGTCGATCATCAGCACGCAGGGCGCCATGTGCTCGGCCGTCTTCAGCGCCTTCTCGAGGTTCTTCTCCGACTCGCCGATGTACTTGTCGTACAGCCGCCCCGTCTCCATCTTGAGCAGGGGCAGCCCCCACTCGCGTGCGATCGCACGCGCCACCAGCGTTTTCCCACAACCCTGCACGCCCAAAAGAAGAACACCCTTTGGCGAACTGATCCCGAACTGCTTTGCCTCCGGCGCGAACGCCTTGGTGCGCTTGGCGAGCCACGCCTTGAGATTCTTGAAGCCGCCCACTTCGGCCAGGTTCTCCTCGGGCGCGATGTATTCCAGCACGCCGTCCTTCTGGAGGAGCTGCTTCTTGAGGTCGATGATGAGCTCGAAGTCCGCCTTGGTCAGCGCGTGGTCCGCCATGATGGCCTTGGTGATGGCGCGCTCGGCCTCGAAGGCGGTGAAGCCCTTCATACGCTCCACAAGCCGGCCGAAATCCTCGGGAGTCAGCTCCACCTTCACCGGCCGCTCGCGCGACAGGGTCTTGAGCACGCGCGTGGCGAGCGCCTTCAGCTCCTCGACGCTCGGCAGCTCCAGCGTGTACCCGGCGGCGATGCTCTGCAGGGCGGGCGGCAGGTCGGCGTGGGCGGCGCACAGCACCATGACGCGGCGGTCCATGGCGAAGCCGGGCCCGAGGTCCTGCAGCTTGCGCACGATGTCGGGCTTGTCCAGGAAGCGGTGGATGTCCTTGAGCAGGTAGAGGCCTTCGCCCGGCATGGCGGCGATGTTGTTGAGGGCCTTCAGCGCCTCCTGCGTGTCGTAGACACTGTTGAGGTGACCCCGGCGCTTGAGACCGCCCGTGAGCGACCACAGCCAGAAGGGCACTTTGAGGTCGTCGGTGATGTCCTCCAGCGCCTTCTCGAGCCGATCCTCCTCGACCGTCGCGATCGCGATGAGCGGATAACGCGACTGGATCATCAGCTCGAGCTCTTTGAGGGCGGCCATGCGCGTTCCGAGAATAGCAAATGCGCGTGCTAGAATCGCCGTTGCCGTGGTGCAGGACATCGGAGGCAATCTCGAGCGCGTGCGGGAGCGCGTCGCGCGCGCGGCCGAGCGGGCGGGGCGGCGAGCCGAAGACGTGCTGCTCATCGGCGTCTCCAAGACGGTGGACGTCGCGCGTATCCGCCAGGCGCTCGCGGCCGGGGTGCCCGCGCTCGGGGAGAACCGGGTGCAGGAGGCGCGGACGAAGATCGATCTTCTCGGCCGGCCCGTCCCCTGGCACCTCATCGGCCACCTGCAGACGAACAAGGTCAAGGACGCGCTGGGCCTGTTCGACGTCATTCATTCGCTGGACCGCATCGACCTTGCGCGCGAATGCGACCGTCGTGCGCGGGCGCAGGGGCGCACGGTGGACGTGTTGCTCCAGGTCAACGTGGGTGGCGAGGCGTCCAAGGGGGGCTGGGCGCCGGAGGCGGTAGAGACCGCGTTCGACGTCATCGGCAGCCTCGCCGGCGTGCGCGTGCGAGGGCTGATGACGATTCCGCCGCCGGTGGAGCGCCCCGCCGACGCCCGCGGCTGGTTCCGCACGCTGCGCGCGCTCGCCGTCAAGCAGGGGCTGCGCGAATTGTCCATGGGCATGAGCGCCGACTACGAGGTGGCCATCGAGGAAGGGGCCACCATGGTGCGCGTGGGGACCGCCATCTTCGGACCGCGCGAGAGGACCGAATGAGCGTAAAGGGCAAGAAGGTCGGCTTCGTGGGGGCGGGGAACATGGGCGAGGCGCTCATCAAGGGCCTCGTGGAATCCAACCTGGTGCCCGCGGACGCCATCGTCATCGCGGACAGCCGCGCGGAGCGCGCGCAGCAGATCGCCAAGCAGTACGGCGTGCGCGCGGCTGCCGACAACACGGCGATCGTGCGGGGCGCGGACGTCGTCATCCTCGCTGTGAAGCCCCAGATCATGGTCCCGGTGCTGCGCGAGATCATGCCCGCCCTCACGAACCGTCCGCTCCTCGTCTCCATCGCGGCGGGGGTGTCGACGGCCACCATGCAGTCCGTTCTCGGCAAATACCCGCGACTCATCCGCGTGATGCCGAACACGCCCGCCCTCGTGCTCGAGGGCGCCACCGCCATCGCGCGCTCGGAGGAGCTGGAGGCGGACGACCTCGAGACCGCGCAGGAGATCTTCACCGCGGTGGGCCGCGTCGTCGTGCTCGAGGAGGAGCTGATGGACGCCGTCACCGGGCTGTCGGGCTCGGGGCCCGCCTATGTCGCCATCGTCATCGAGTCCCTCGCCGACGGCGGCGTCAAGATGGGGCTCGACCGGGTGACGGCCATGACCCTCGCCACGCAGACCGTACTCGGCGCCGCCCGCCTCATCGCCGAGACGGGCGTGCATCCGGGCGCGCTCAAGGACATGGTGAGCTCTCCCGGCGGCACCACCATCGCCGGCATCGCGGCGCTGGAAGAGGGCGGCATCCGCACCACGTTCATCCGCGCCGTGGAGCGCGCCACGCTTCGCTCCCGTGAGCTGGGGCGGGGCCCCGCCTGATGTTCGTGGGCAACTATTTCCTGATCGCGCTCGCCAATCTCGTCAACCTCGTGCTCTCCGCGTACATGTGGATCATCATCGCGCGCGCCGTGCTCACGTGGGTCAATCCCGATCCCTACAACCCCATCGTGCGCTTCCTGTACCGGGTCACGGAGCCGGTGCTGCGGCCGGTGCGCCGCCGCCTGCCCACCTTTCAGATGGGGCTTGACCTCTCGCCGATGGTCGTGCTGCTCGCGATCTACCTCCTGAAGGAGTTCGTCGTCCCCGTGATCTATCGCGTCGCCACCGAGATCGGATAGGGATACCGGAGGCCTCGATGCGCATCAGCCCGCACGACATCCGCCAGCAGCGGTTCTCGACGAAGATGTTCAACGGCTACGACCCCACGGAGGTCGACGCCTTCCTCGACGACGTCGCCGAGGACTTCGAGGCCATGCTGAAGGAGATCGCGCTCCTCAAGGAGCAGCTCGCCGCCCAGGAAGACCGGCAGCGGGGCGTGGTGGAGCGCGAGAAGAGCCTTCAAGACGTGCTGCAGACCACGCACCGGCTGGCGGAAGAGATGAAGGCGGGCGCCCGGCGCGAGGCGGAGCTGGTCGTGCGCGAGGCCGAGCTGCGCGGCGAGAAGCTGGTGGAGGGCGCGCGGGCGGAGGAGGGCCGGATCCGCGTGGAAATTCACGAGCTGAAGCGGCGGCGCCGCCATCTCGTGGAGGACGTCGCCGCCACCGTGGCGCGCTACCAGCGACTGGTCGCCGCGGAGCGGGAGGCGGACGCCGCGGATGGCGCCGACTCCGCGTGAGGGCGGCCTCCTCAGAGTGCGTGTGCAGCCGCGGGCGGCGCGTACCGAGATCGTCGGCTGGCGCGCCGACGGCACGCTGAGCGTGCGCGTGGCGGCGCCACCGGTGGAGGGAGCGGCGAACACCGCGGTGGGCGCCCTCCTCGCGGGCGCGCTCGGGGTGCGGACGTCCGCGGTGACCGTGGTGCACGGCGAGCGCGGACGCGACAAGACGGTGCGCGTGGCGGGATTGACGCTCGATGAGATGAAGCGACGACTGCTCGACCGGGGAGGAGCTCCATGAAGACGTGGATCATCGCGCTCTGTGGCGCCGTTGTTCTCCTGACGTCACCCGCCGTGGCCGAGCACAACAGCGGCCCGCGTGCCGAGAGCACGCTCGACCTCGAGCTGAAAGTCGACCGTGACGGCTTCCGGATCGGCGGGAGGCTGCTGGGCGAGCACGTGCGCGGGGCCTGGCTGAACGGCCGTGTCACCCCGGACGGATTCAGCGTCGACGGCCGGGTGCAGGGTGAGGAGCGCGCGTACAACTTCAAGATGAACGCGGACGTCCTCGAGGCGCTGAAGCGCGCGGCTGCGCGGTGGTGGCTCCTCGACCTGTGACGCCCGCCATCGCGCCCGTCCGGTGGTCGCACGATCGCCTCGTGCTGCTGGACCAGACGCTGCTGCCCGGCCGCGAGCTCGAGCGCACCTACGCACGCTGGGAAGACGTCGCGGACGCCATCCGCGTCCTCGTCGTGCGCGGGGCTCCCGCCATCGGGGTGGCGGCGGCGTACGGGGTGGTGCTGGCCGCCCGCCAGAGCGCGGCGAGCACGGGGGAGGAGCTGGCGTCAGACCTCGAGCCGGCGCTGAAGGGCCTGGCCGCCACGCGCCCCACCGCCGTGAACCTCTTCTGGGCGCTCGATCGCATGCGGCGCGTGCTGAACGAGGTGCGACACGAGCCCGCGTCCGGCATACGCACGCGCCTGCTGGAAGAAGCCCATACGATCCTCACGGAGGACATCGCCTCCAACCGAGCGCTCGGTGACTTCGGCGCCGCCC
>JBKKCN010000325.1:0-3161 GCA_046712525.1 Candidatus Rokuibacteriota bacterium | reverse complement strand
TCCCTCTGCCGCGAGGTCATCATCCTGACCACGCACGAGCGGCGGCGCTTCATCCCCCGCGTGGACTTCATCACCAGCCCCGCCTGGCTCAGTGGCGGCGACTCCCGTGCCCGCGCCGGCCTCACGTTCGGCGGAGTCTCGAAAGTCGTGACGACGCTCGGCGTGTTCGACTTCGACCCCCAGAGCAAGCGCATGCGGATGCAGGCCCTGCACCCGGGCGTGACCGTGGAGCAGGTCCGGGACAGCACGGGCTTCGAGCTCGTGATGCCGAAGGACGTGGGCGTCACCACGCCGCCCGCGGCCGACGAGCTCGCCATGCTGCGCGCCATCGATCCCGAACGCCGCTTCCTCGGCTAGCAAACCGCCGCCTGTTCGTGTGCGGCAGATCCGATCGGGCACAGTGCCGTGGCCACGGTGGTGGCACGCCGGGCGAGGCGCCCGAGTACCGTCTCGGACGCCCGGCAGGTGAAGGGGGGTTCCCTGATGGCGGCGGGCACCGGGGGCAAGCACATCCAAAAGGTCGTGCTCGAGTACTAGGAAGCGTACCCCCGCCCACCAGGGACGAAGCCAGCGCGCCACGCAAGCGGTCTGGTGGCGCGCTGGCGGTACGTCCCACCAGAGGCTCGGCGGCCGCCCGCCCTTGTCCTCATCGCGGACGGTCGCGTATCGGCACTCGGTCGGCCAGCGTCTCGCGTAGCATCCGGACCGGCTCGAAGGCGTAGGAGATCAGAGAACGACGGCCGACGACGATGTCGGCTCGTCCTCCCATCCCGGCCATGAGCGGGCGCGTCTCACCCTTCACACGCACGCCGGATTCCTCGAGATCGACGATGACGCGGAACACGAGCTTGTCCTTGACGGTCACGCTGGCCGGGCTCACCCAACGGACGGTGCCGTGCTTGATGCCGTGTCGCTGGTACGGGAAGGCGTCATAGAGCAGGCGCACGAGCTGTCCGGGCTCGATGCGGCCGGTTCCCGATGGCGCCACGCTCACCTCCGCCTGCAGGCGCTCGCCGGCGCACGCTAACTCGGCCAGCACGTCGCCGTCCTGCACCACCGCGCCTCGCGCGTTGACGGCGAGACGGAGGACGGCGCCCTCACAGGGGACCGTCACCGTCAGCTCGCCGCCGCGCGTCTCGTGGAGCTCGTCGCGCAGCGCGGCCACGCGGATACGCGCCTTGGCGGCATCTTCCTCGAGCCGGCGGTCCAGCTCGCGCTGCTCCGCGGTTCGCGCGGCAACGTTCTGTCCGAGCGCGGCCAGCGTGGCCTGTACCTCTCGCGCCTCGGCTTCCTGCGTGGCCACACTCACCTTCCAGTCGATCTCCCACGTCTGGTGCTCGGCGCGAAGCTGGCTCAGCTTGAGCCGCGCCGTCTCGAACGCGCGCTGGAGCTGTTGCTGCTCCACCTCGAGCTTGGTGGCGTCGAGGCGGCGGGTGTTGTACTCGAGCCACGAGATGGTGCCGTCGCGATGGTGGCGCTCCATGCGGTCCGCCAGCTCACGGGCGATGGCGTACTGGCCCTGCTTGAGCTCAATCTCGCGCTGGGTGATCTCGATATCGTTGCCCTGGATCTCGAGGTCGCGTTGAAAACGCGCCTCGCGGATCTCCCGAAGCCCGCGCTGCTCGGCGAGCTTGTCGCGCAGGTGAGCGGCACGCAAGCTCAGCCGCCGTTCGTCCTCGGCATCCGCGCGGCGCTGGCTCTCGTAGCGCTGTCGCGTGTTGAGCCGGCTCTCGTCGGTCCCGCCGATCTGGGTCTCGAGACTTCGCAGCTCCGCGGAGCGGTCGCCCGCCAGCGAGGAGCGGATCACGAACGCCGGCACGCCGCGCGCGACCGTCTGCCCCTCGGCGATGCGCACTGCGGTGACGACGCCGCTGCGGGAGGCGCGGATGGGATCGGCGCCGTGGCCGGGTACGAGCTCGAAAGGACTGGATACCCTCTCGGGCAGCGTGATGACGATGGAGGCCACGAGCGTGGCCGCGAACACGCCGAGCACGATCCAGACGAGCCCACGGGCAGCCCAGTGGGGCGGGTCGCTCTCCAGGAACGGCTCATCGACGGGCGGCATGGCTCAGAGCCCCAGCTGCTGGCTGACGAGGTAGAAGTAGAGGCCCTGGCGCTTCATCAGATCGTCATGGTTACCCTGCTCGACGAGACGGCCCTGCTCGAGCACGATGATGAGGTCGGCGTCGCGCACGGTGCTCAGCCGATGCGCGATGACGAAGGACGTGCGGCCTTCCAGCAGACGGTCGATGTTCTCCTTCACCGCCCGCTCGGACTCGGTGTCGAGCGACGAGGTCGCCTCGTCCAGGATCAGCACCGGCGGCTGCAAGTATACGGCCCGGGCGATGGCGATGCGCTGCCGCTGGCCGCCCGAGATCGCAAGGCCCGATTCGCCGATCCGCGTGTCGTAGCCCAGAGGCAGGCGCTCGACGAACTCGTGCGCGTTGGCGACACGCGCCGCCCACATGACACGGTCCATGTCCGGCTCATCCTCGCCGAAGGCGATGTTCCGCGCGATCGTGTCGTCGAACAGGTGCACCTCCTGCAGGACGAAACCCATCTGCCGGCGCAGGTCCCGGTAGTTCAGCGTCTTCATGTCGACGCCGTCATAGAGGATGGCGCCCTCGGTGGGCTCCAGCAGCCCGGCCAGGCACTTGACGAGCGTCGTCTTGCCGGAACCGCTGCGGCCTACTATGGCGACGTTCCGGCCGGCCGGCACGTCGATGGTGATCGCTTCCAGGATTGTCGGCGACTCGGGGCCGCCGTAGCGGAATCCTACATTGCGCAGGCTGAGGCGCCCCTCCAGCGTTCGCACCGGCTGCAACCGCGCGCGCTCACGCCCCTGCTCGGGCTCGTTGTGGAACACGTCATCGAGCCGCCCGAGGAGCACCGTGGCGAGCTGGAAGTTGTCCCAGAGGTTCAGCAGGGCGGTGATCGGCGCGTTGGCGAGCCCCACCAGCGCGTTGAACGCCACCAGCGCGCCGATCGTGAGCTGGCCGTCGAGCACCTGCCGAGCACCCACCCAGAGGAAGAGCGCGGAGGTGAGGAACGTCACCATCCCCACCGTGCCCTCGTACACCATCACGGTGAAGTCCGCTCGGAACTGCCGGCCCGCGATCCGGTGGAACTGGCTCAGCATGAGCTCGCGGAAGGCCACCTCG
>JBKKCN010000324.1:0-9120 GCA_046712525.1 Candidatus Rokuibacteriota bacterium | reverse complement strand
CCGCACGGCTGAGGCTCGCGTGTCGGTCGTCTACCTCGTGAGCCTGCTGTCGTGACGTCCCCCTCGGCTTCGTTCCCTCCGTCTCCCTCGTCTGCTTCGTCTCCTTCCTCGTCGCCGTATATGGCGTATTCGGTGTCTTGGAATTTGACGCAGCGGTGCAATCTCGAGTGTTCGCATTGTTATATGTCGGCGCATGCGGGGGCGGATACGCGGGGGGAGCTGTCGACGGCGGAGTGCCGGCGGGTGGTTGACGAGATCGCGTCCGTGAATCCCAATGTGTTTTTGATTCTGACGGGGGGCGAGCCCTTTCTGAGGAAGGACCTCTTCGAGATTGCCGGGTATGCGGCCGACAAGAAGTTCACGACTGTGTTTGGGACCAACGGCGTGCTGCTGAGGGAGAAGGAAGCGAAGCGGATGCGGGAGCACAACGTGCTCGGCGCTTCCATCAGCCTCGATTCCGTCGATCGCGTGAGGCACGATGCCTTTCGTCATCTGCCGGGGGCCTGGGACGGCGCCGTCCGGGCCACGCGTGTGCTCAGGGACGAAGGGCTCGACTTCTCGATGCACATGTCGGTCACGGACTGGAACGTGGGCGAAGTGCCCGCCATGATCGATCTCGCGCGCGAGCTGGGCGCCAAGGTGCTCAACTTCTTCTTCCTCGTGCGCACCGGCCGCGGCCGGGACCTCACGGACATCGACGCCGCCGCCTACGAGCGCATCCTCACCTACCTGGCCCGAGCGCAGGGAGTGGGCGAGGGGCCGCCCTCCTTCGTGAAGCGGATGCTCGGCATGGGGGGCGCCCCGGCGGCGGACAAGTTCGAGGATCCGTGGTCGACGCCCGTGGGGCGCGCGGGCGATCTGCTCATCCGCGCCAAGTGCGCCCCGCACTTCCGCCGCATCCTGTACGAGATGAATCCCTCCTCGCCGCTCCTGAAGAACTACGCGCACGGCTCATGCCCGGCGGGCAAGTACTACTGCCGCATCACGCCCGGCGGCGACGTCACGCCGTGTCCCTACATGCCTGTGTCCGCCGGCAACCTGCGCGAGACCGGCTTCGGCGACCTCTGGCGCAGCGCGCCCGTGTTCGACGACCTCCGTGAGCCGAAGCTGGGCGGGCGCTGCGGCGCCTGTGAGTTCTCGAAGATCTGCGGCGGCTGCCGCTGCCGCGCGTACGCGACGTACGGCGACTACCTCGCGGAAGACCCCGCGTGCGGCTACCAGCCGGGCGGCCACGGCGGCGCCGTCATCGACCTGCCCGCCGCCGTGACCTTCGGTCTCGCGGTGAACTACGAGCTCACGTGGGACGAGGGCGCGCGCGAGCGACTGCACGCCATCCCCTCCTTTGCGCGCGGGATGGTGGTGAAGGCGGTGGAAGCCTACGCGCGCGGCCGGGGCGACACCGTCATCACCAAGGATCTCCTCGCCGAAGTGCGCTCGAAGTGGGGCGGCCGCTTCCGGGCGTCGCCGTGATCCCTTCGCTCGCCGGGTCCGAGCCCGGCGGCCGCTTCCGCGCCGCCGCCCGCGCCTATCTCGTGTATGGCATCGTGTACTGGATCGGCGCCGCCTACGCCGCCTTCCACGGCATCGGCGTGCGCGCAGAGGGCCGCATCGACTGGCGGGGCATGGTGTGGGTGATCCTCGGTCTCGTGTTCGTCATCCTGATCCCGTACCTGCTTCGCCGCCGCCGGCCCTGGTTCGAGCGCTGGATCCTCTCCCGCCGCGATTTCGCACGCATCATCTCGCTGTCGATGGCGTGGCGCGCGGTGGAGGTCGGCACCCGCGCGCTGCGGCCCCAGAGCGCCTCGCTCCCCGCGCCGTGGGGCGGGGAGATCAGCTTCCGCCTCGCGTACATCGTGTTCTTCCTCGTCACCGTGACTGCGCTTGCCTTCGTGGCGCGTGCCGCGTGGTCGGAGGAGCGGGCATGAAGCGCTACAAGGATATCGCGGGCGACGGCGGCTCGGACATCGTGGGGCAGGTGGGCGTGCAGCAGGAAAAGCTTCGCGCCCGGCTCGCCGACGTCCGCGCCATCGTCGCCGTCGTCTCCGGCAAGGGCGGCGTGGGCAAGTCGTCGATCACCGCCAACCTCGCGGGCTGCTTCGCCCTCGCGGGCCGCCGAGTGGGAGTGCTCGACGCCGACCTCAACGGGCCCACCATGGCCAAGATGCTTGGCGTGCGCGGCCGCACGCTCGTGGTGGGTGCCGGTGGCGTGGAGCCGCCCGCCAACGCGCTCGGGATCAAGGTGATGTCGATGGACCTGCTGCTCGCCGGCGACGAGACGCCACTGACGTGGGAGGCGCCCACCCAGGACGAGGCGCACACGTGGCGCGGCACCATGGAGGCGAACGCGCTGCGGGAGTTCCTCGCCGATACCGCGTGGGGAGCGCTCGATGTCCTCCTCGTCGACCTGCCCCCGGGCACCGACCGCCTGGCCACGGTCACCGGGCTCGTCCCTGCGCTCGCGGGGACCGTGATCGTGACCATCCCTTCGGACGTCTCCCACCTGGTCGTGCGCAAGTCGATCACGGTGGCCGCGCAGGGCAAGGCCCCCATCCTCGGTCTCGTGGAGAACATGGCGGGAATGTTCCCGGGCCCCGCGGGCGCTGACCTCGCCCGCGCGGCGGGCATCCGCTTCCTCGGCAGCGTGCCGTTCGAGCGCGCGCTCGCGGCGGCGGCGGACAGCGGGGAATGCTTTGTGGCGGCACAGCCGGCGAGCGAGGCGGCCCGCGCGCTCACGGAGGTCGCGGCCGCCATCGCGCAGGCGCTCGACTCACAGGGGCGATGACGGCTCGTTTCTGCATCAGGTGCGGCCGCGCGCTCCGGATCGTCACGGAGGACGGCCACCGACGTCCGCGGTGCCCTCGCTGCGGCTGGACGTTCTACGCCAACCCCGTGCCGGCGACGGTCGCCATCATCGTGCGGCGGGGGCATGTCCTGCTCGGACGCCGCGCGCGTCCGCCTTACGCAGGGACGTGGGATCTGCCAGGGGGGTTTCTGGAACCGTTCGAGACGCCGGAGGCCGGCCTCGACCGCGAGCTGAGGGAGGAGCTGGGCGTGGGTGTCCGCGCCAGCCGTCTCGTCGGTTACGCGGTCGACCGCTACGGAAAGGGTGGGGTGGCCGTGCTCGCGCTGGTCTACCGGGTGACGCCGACGTCAGTGCGCTTCACGCCGGCCGACGATGTGACCGAGGTGCGATGGTTCCCGGAACGGCACGTGCCGTTCCGGGAGATCGCGTTTCCTTCGCTGCGGCGAGCCTTGCGGGACTACTTCAGGGGCAGGTGACGCCGGGCTCAACCTCGTAGTTCTTCACCTTGAACGTCGCCAGGAAGTTGTCCTCCCACGCCGACAGCCGGAGCGGACCCAGGGCGGTCTCGCCGTCCCAGGCCATGACCCGCGCCTTGGCGGCGAGGTCGCGCGGCGCCACCATCCCGGTCAGGTATTCGCGCGCCGCCGACTTGGTGATGAAGACCGCGATCGTCTCGTGGATCGGCCGCCCGTTCGCCGAGGAGGGTCCCTGCTTGAGCCACTCGAGGATCACGGTGAAGCCGTCCACGGAGCTGTCGTTCATCAGCCCCGGAGCCAACGCCATCCGCTTCACCATGGGGCCGGCGTAGCGGGAGAACATGGAGGACGCGCGCTCCTCGATAGCGAGGCCCGAGAACTGCGCCGAAGGCTCCTGTTCGATGTAGAGGCGCACGGACATGTACCGGGTGTCGCCCTCCGCTCCTTTGGGCTTGAAGAAGCCGATGGAGCCCTTCTGGACCTCCACCCACGGCAGGCAATGGTAGATGCGCGAGTTGAAGTCACGCATCGCACCCTTGTACGTGATGGCGAGGTTGCGCGCCTTCTCGGAGGTGTACTGCTCGGCGGGGAGGATGCGGTCCTCGGGGGCGGCTGCCGCCGACGCCGAACCGACCGCACAGAGAGTGAAACCTACCAGAACGAACGAAAGCAGACGTGAGCGATGCATTGTTTTCATGTCGCCACGTGGTGCACGGCCAATGCCACGACAAATTCGTTGATATGGCACCACGTTACGGAGCGGAAGGCGCGGCCGGTGCCATCGGGACGGACGATCCCGACACCGGCCGCGTCACCGCGACAATTAACGCTCCTGAATCGCTTCCTGGCTGACCGTGATCGGCTTGCCCCACCAGCCCTCGTTGCGCGCGAGGGCGATGTCCTGCCGCGTGACCTTGGCAGAACCGTTGTCGCCCTGATTGCGCACCGAGAAGAACATGTGATCGCCCGAGGCGAAATGGGTGGGGTGCTCTTTCCACGTCGTCCACTCCTCGGTCGACGCGCAGCCGGCCGTCGCGAGAAGCACTGCCATTCCAAGCAGGAACTGCCATCGAGTGCTTCGCATAGACAACCTCCGGAGGAGACTTGATGGCTCCATCCTATACACGCCTGTCCAGTGGTTTCAACCGAGGGCCCGGAAGAGGGCCGGCGGACGGGAGCGCATGCACCCCCGTGGTAAACTCGCAAGGGACACCCCGAGGAGATCCTGCATGACGACCACGATCCCCGCCCCCGCAGGTAAATGCCGCCGCTGACCATCCATTTCATGCCGCGTACCCTGCGGCGCCCCATCGTGATCACCGCGTTCAGTGGCTGGAATGACGCCGCGGAGGCGGCCACCACCGCCGCCCGCTACCTTGCCACGAGCTTCCAGGCCGAAAAGTTCGCCGAGATCGACGCCGAGGAGTTCTACCACTTCGGTCTCTCACGTCCCTACGTACGCTTCAAGAACGATTCCGAGACCGAGCGCGAGATCGTGTGGCCGGCCACGGAGTTTTCCATCGCGCAGGCGCCCGCGCTTTCGCGTGATCTCGTGGTCGGCGTCGCCATCGAGCCGCACCTGAAGTGGAAGACGTATTGCAACGCCGTCATCGAGCTCGCCCGCCGCTGCGAGGCCACGCTGGTGCTCACGCTGGGCGCGCTCCTCGCCGAAGTGCCGCACACACGCCCGGTGCGCCTCGTGGGCGGCGCCTCCGATCCGGAGCTGGCGGCGCGCCTGGGGCTGAAGCCGACGCGTTACGAGGGGCCGACCGGCATCGTCGGCGTGCTCAACACGATGTGCCGCGAACAGGGGCTCGCGACCGCCAGCCTGTGGGCCAACGTGCCGCACTACATCTCCGGCATCGAAAACCCCAAAGCCTCGCTGGCGCTCGTCAAGCGCGTGCTCGCCCTCATCGACGCCACCGCCGATCTCACCGACCTCGACGACGCCGTACGACAGTTCGACCAGAACCTCACGGAGATCGTCGCCCAGAACGAGAAGATCGCCGGTTACATCACCAAGCTCGAGTCGCGAGACGCCGAGGAGCAGTCGGAGAGCGCCGCGGAAAGCGATCTGCCGCCGTCCGCCGACCTCCTCGCCGAGATCGAGCAGTTCCTGCGCCAGCAACAACGCCCCGAGTGAGGGTGCCGCTGCGCGTCCTTCTCCTCGGCTGGGTGCTGCTCGCCTCCGCCGTCGCCGCGCACGCCACCGACCGCCTTACCGTCACCTGGCACCCGTTGCGCCCGAAGGTGGGCGACGTGGCGTGGGTGCATGTACACGGCGTGTCCGACGGTGCTGTGATCGCAGGGTCTGTGGGCGACCGCTCGCTCGTCTTCTTTCCGTATGAGAGCGGGCAGGCCGCCCTCGTGGGGCTGGATCTGGAAGCCAAGCCGGGCTTGCTCGGCTGGCGTATCGCGGCGCACGAGCCGGGGCGGGCGCCGCGGCTGGCGGAGGGTTCCGTGGCCGTGGGGCGCCGTGACTTCACGGTGCAGCGGCTCACCCTGCCTCCTGGCATGGTGGATCTCGACCCGGAAACCGAGCGGCGCGCGCTCTCGGAGACGGAGCGGATGCAGACCGTCTATCGCGCGGTCACCCCCGAGCGCCTTTGGCGAGGCGCCTTTACGCGGCCGGTAGCCGGTACCGAGCCCGGCACCGGGTTCGGCTCCCGCCGCGTCATCAACGGCAAGCCCCGCTCGCCCCACACGGGCATCGACTACGCCGCCGAGCGGGGAACGCCGGTGGTCGCCGTCAACTCGGGGCGGGTGGCGCTGCTGGGAGACTTCTTCTTTCCCGGCCGTCTCGTCATCCTCGACCACGGCCTCGGGCTCTACACACTCTATTTCCACCTGGACACCGTCGCCGTCAGCGACGACGAGCGAGTGGAGCGTGGGCAGACGATCGGCACCGTGGGCTCCACCGGCCGCGCCACAGGACCCCATCTGCATTTCGGAGCCCACATGGGTGGCGCGCGCATCGATCCCGCGGTGCTCTTGGACCTCAAGCTGCGGGATTAGTCGAGGCGTCCAAGGCATGCGCCGAAGAGCACCCGGAGAAGCCGGGTGCTCTTCGATGCCGGTTTAGCGGCGGCGGCGCTTGGCTTTGCTGGTCTTGCGGCGGCTCTTGCCCTTTGTCGAGCGCTTCGCCGATGCGGACGTCCTGCGCTTGGCGGGCTTGCGCCGGGCCTTGGCCTTCTTGGCTTTGGGTCGGGCCTTTGCCTTTGCCTTGGGTTTGCGCTTGGCCTTGGGCCGGGGGGCCCGGGCGGGACGAGGCCGAGCGCCGCCCATGTCCTGAGCGTCGGGCGAGCCCATGTCGCTCGAGGGCGTGTCCATGTCGCCGTTCATGCCGTCCATCGTTCGTTCCATCGTGCCCTCCGGGGAATGCGTGGTGGTGCGCCTGCCATACGGTGCATGGCGTGCGCCCGCCTGTGCAAGAAAGAAATCAGGGATGCACGCGCACGCGCCAGTGTCGCCCCTGTGCCGCGAGCCCCCGGTTGGAGCCGACCGCGAGCGCCGAGCGGGCGAGGATCCCGCGCACGGTGTCGCGTGACACCTTGATCGGCTGCGAGACCGTGAGGGGATCCGGATGGGCGGCGATCTCGCCGAGCGTGGCAAGGCCGATGAGCAGCGGCCACGCGCATGCCAGGCGCATGCGCCACTCGCGCCGCGGGATGGCAAGCGTGTACCGCCACCCTTCGTCGTAGTGCTCGAGGGCGGTGGTGAGGAGGGCGCGCAGCAATGGGCGCGCGCGCCGCGCGGCTTGCGGCTGCAGTAGGTCATGCGGGGACAGTCCGAGGGCGGCGAGCTCGCGCGCGGGCAGATAGCACCGGCCCTGCGCGAGATCGCTCGGCACGTCGCGCAGGACGTTGGTGAGCTGCAGCGCCTTCCCGAAGCGCACCCCGCGCGCCGCCATCGCGCTGTCCCAGCGGCTCAGGCGCGGGCGGTGGGCGACATGGAGGGCGGTCCAGAACTCGCCCACACAGCCGGCCACGAGGTATGTGTAGTGATCGAGGTCGTTCACGCTGTCGAGGGCGGCGAGGCCGGCGGCGTCCTCGCCGGGAAAGTGCGCGAGGTCGAAGAGCGTCCCATCGGTGATCGTCGCGAGCACGGTGCGCACGCGATCCTGGTCGGCGGGCGCCAGCCCGTACACGCGCTCGAGCGCGTCGCCCACGCGCTCGAGGAGCGCGCGCTCTGCCGCGTGCGCCTGGTGCGGCGCGCACGCGGCCGCCACCGCCGCTACGTCCGCGCTCTCACCAGCGTAGGCGGCGCGCAGGACGGCGAGGTGCGCGACGCGGGCGGTCCTCTCGATGAGTCGCGTGTCGGCCACGGTGTCGGCGGCGCGTGCGAGCAGGTACGCGAGGCCGATGGGCTCGCGGACGTCCCGCGGGAGGATGGCGAGCGACAGGTAGAAGCTGCGGCTCACGCGCCGCAGGAGGTCACCCAGCAGCGCGTCGGGCACGGTCAGTCGAAATCGAACGGGCGCGGCGGCGGGTCCGGCGAGTCCTTGGCCTTCTTGAGCCCCTCCTGGAACTTGCGGTCGAGGACCTTGCCCTTCTGGGACTCGGCCTGCATCTGCTGGCGAAACCGCTCCTCGCGCTCGGCCGATTTCGAGCGCAGCGAGCCGAGGGCGGCGTCGAGGTCCTTGGCGGCGCCCGTCCTCGGCGGAGGCTCGTGCGCGACCACGACCGCGAGCTCGGGATCGATCGTGAGGCGCGCCTGGCAACACGGGCACGACACGGTGATGGAGGCATTCGGCATCGTCCGCTCACGCTAGCAGCGGTGCCGGGGACGGTCAAGCGCGCTCCCGGCCGTCACGTTCCGGCGACTTCGGCTAGAATGCGGTCGTGGCCGAGCTGACCAACGACTTTTCCTGGTCCCGTAGCCGCGACAACACCTTTCAGGACTGCCGGCGCAAGTACTTCTATCAGTATTACGGCTCGTGGGGCGGGTGGGAGGCGGCGGCGGCGCCCGAGCTGCGGCGCATCTACATCCTCAAGCAGCTCGCCTCCCGCCACATGTGGGCGGGTCGCATCGTGCACGACGCCATCGAGATGGCGCTGCAGATCTTCCGCGACGGTCACGACGTGCCCGTGGAGCCCTTCATTCGCGACGCCATCGAGCGCATGCGCACGGAGTGGCGTTCCTCGAAGGCCGGCCGCTACCGCGAGAGCCCGAAGACGCTCGCCCTCTTCGAGCACGAGTACGCGGTGGACCTGAAGCCGGAGGCGTGGCAAGCGCTCAGCCGCAACGTGAGCACGTGCCTGCGCCACTTCTTCTCGCTGCCGCTCCTCGCCGCCATCCGCAAGACGCCACCCGAGCACTGGTCGATCGAGCACTGGTCCAAGGTGCTCGACTTCGAGGGCACGCCGCTGTGGATCGCGCCCGACTTCGGCTTCTGGACGGAGGACGGCCGTCTCGCCCTCGTGGACTGGAAGACGGGTGGCGCCAACACGGATGCCACGTCCTTCCAGCTCGGCTGCTACGCGCTGTACGCCAACGAGATGCTCGGAGTAAAACCGGCGCAGGTAGACCTGTACGAGGCGAACCTCAGAGAGCCGCAGGTGACACCAATTCAGTGGGACGACGAGCGGCTCGAGGCCATCCGCGGACAGCTCCGTCTCTCCATCCGCTCCATGAAAGCCTATCTCGCCGACCCGGCAGCCAATGTCGCGGTGATCACGGGTTTCGAGCGCACCGAGGAATTGCGTATCTGCCGCTGGTGTAACTTCCGCGCAATCTGCCGTCCCGAGCTGACTGCTTCGCCGTAACCCGGCCGTTCACGAGCAACGGCAGGGGCCGGGGCGGCGAGGCAGGCCCGCCGCTCTCTGCCTCGTCGCTGCGGTC
>JBKKCN010000323.1:0-7010 GCA_046712525.1 Candidatus Rokuibacteriota bacterium | reverse complement strand
GTTCGGGAAGGGCCAGCCGGGGATGATGGCGGTGAAGCGTCCCGCGGTGCCGCCCGCGACCACGATCTTGAGATTCGCCGCCGCGCGGAATTTCGGCAGCAGCGTGTCGTTCGTCTCCGGCGACTCGTAGCCCGCGCGCACCGCGTCCGGAAGGCCTTCACCGCTGTCTGCGTCCGGCAACAGCCGCCGCACCGGCTGGTGCGTGCGCTCCCACAGGAACTGCCGTACGCGAGCCTTCGACCATCCGTCGCCGGCGAGGGCGCGCGCGTGCTCGGGCCCGAACACGATGAGCGTATCTCCGAGCGCCATCGCACGGTGGTGGGCCACCACCTGCAGGCTGCGCGCGATGGTCCCGAGCAATGCGGTCGCCGTGCGGCTGCGCACGTCAGCGACGACCTGCGGGGCCTCCGCCGCCATGGCCGCCACCGTGCTGTCCTCGCGTGCGAAGCCGTGCTCGACGTGCAGTGGCTCCCACGGGTTTTCTTCTTCGCGCTCTCCGATGCAGTAGGTGAACCGTCCCGACTGGCCGAAGGTGGACATGCTGATGGCGCCCGGCTTGGCGCCGCCCACGTTCAGCCAGACGAGCCGCAGTGCCCGCCCGATGGTCGCGTTGGCGCGCCACCCGGGCCCGAACACGCCGGCGCCGCAATTGATGTCGAGCCGCGCCCGCACGGGCCCATTGACGATGAAGAGCGGCGCCACGGCGTCGGTGGTGCCGGATACGCCCGGCAGCGCGAACGCTTCGTCGCACATGGCTTCGACGCCTGCGATGACCACGGGCAAGTATTCCGGCAGGCATCCCGCCATGACCGCGTTCACCGCGATCTTCTCCACGGTCGCGCGCCCAAGCTGTGGCGCCACGAGTGCGATCACCTCGTCCGCTTTCCTGCCAGTGGCCGCGATGGCCGCCTCCACGCGCTCCCGTGTCGGCACCACCACCGGCAGCCCGTCCGTCACCCCGCGCGCAAAGAGCTGCTCGAGCGCGTCCATCACGACGTCATGACTAACGCTCGGTGTTTTCTTCGCTGAGCGGTCGGCGCTCTTTCAGATTGAAGCGGTCGTCGTAGACGGGGCGGCCGCCGCTTGTCGGCCCCTGGTACTGGACGAAGAGCATGAGGCCGCCGGTGTCGGTGCGCAGCGCCGCTTCGAAGTGCGGGTCGGGATAGAAGAGCATCGTGCCCGGGCCATAGGTCGCCTCGCCGATGTGGAACTGACCCTCGAGGATGTACCAGACCTGGGCGAAGTCGTGCTTGTGCAAGGGGTGGTGCGAGCCGTTCTCGTAGCGCACGAGGCCGGCGTTGGGCTCGGTGGGGCGATCCGCGCGAGGATGGAAGAGCATCTTGCTCTCCTGGCCGGGCCACCGCAGCGTCTCCCACGCGCGGTCGTCGACATGCACGGCTTCCATCGGCTGGTGATCGGTCTTCGCCGTTACCTGTGTCATCTTCTTGCTCCTTTAGTACGGCCTCAGTGGTCACCGGGGATCGAGGCCCCGATGCCGCTACTCCCGAAGCCGCCCGTCCCCCGCTCGCTGGCGGGAAGCTCGTCGACCTCCGTGAGCTGCACGTCTTCGATGCGCTGTACGACGAGCTGGGCGATCCGGTCACCGCGCGCCAGCTTGACCGCCGTGTGCGGATCCGCGTTGATGACGAGCACCTTCACCTCGCCCCGGTAGCCGGCGTCGATCAGTCCCGGGCTGTTCAGCACCGTGAGTCCGTGGCGCAAGGCGAGGCCGGAGCGCGGAAGCACGAGGGCGGCGAAGCCGTCGGGGATCGCGAGCGCGATGCCGGTGCGCACGAGGGCGCGCGTTCCGGGCTCTACGGTGACCGCCTCCGCCGCGCACAGGTCGAGCCCGGCGTCGCCCGGGCGCGCGTACGCCGGCAACGGCAGGTCGGTATCGAGACGGCGGATGGCGATGCGGATCAGGGGACGAGTACGACCTTGCCGTAGCTTTCGCGCGACCCGATGGCGGCCAGCGCATCCGCCGCGCGCGCGAGCGGGAAGGTCTTGAAGATCACCGGGCGCAGCGCGCCCGCCTCCACCATCGCCAGCAGCTCCGTCATCCACCGGCGCACGAGCGCGGGATCGCGCTCGCTGTAGAGGCCCCAGTGCACGCCCACCACGCTGATGTTCTTCAGGAGGATGCGATTGGTGGCCACCTCTGCGATGCGGCCGCCCGCGAAGCCGACGACGAGAATGCGTCCCTCGAACGCCACGCACTTCGTGGAGCCGTCGAAGGTGTCGCCGCCCACGGGATCGTAGATGACGTCCGCCCCCGCGCCGCCCGTCTCCGTCTTCACGCGCTCCACCCAGTCGTCTCGGCGATAGTCGATGAGCACGTGTGCCCCCGCCACCCGCGCCACCTCCAGCTTCTCCGGCGAGCCCGCGGTGGCCAGCACGCGCGCGCCGAGAGCGCGGCCGATCTGCACGGCGGCGAGGCCCACGCCTCCCGCCGCGGCGTGGACGAGCAGCGTCTCGCCCGGCCACAACGTCGTGCGGTGCACGAGGGCACAGTACGACGTCTGGTAGACGAGCCCGAAGGCGGCACCTTCCTCGAAGGACAGCGCGGCGGGCAGCGAATACACGGCGGTGGCCGGCACCACCACGCGCTCGGCGTACGCGCCCCAGCTCATCATCGCAAACACGCGCTGCCCTGCCGTCAGGTCGCGCACGCCTTCGCCCACGGCGCTGACGACGCCCGCCACCTCGCAGCCGGGGCTGAAGGGTAGGGGCGGCTTCTTCTGATACTTGCCCTGCACGATGAGGATGTCGGGGAAATTGCAGCCGATGGCGCGCACGTCGACCACGACCTCGCCCGCGCGCGGAGCAGGGTCGGGGACGTCGGCATACACAAGGGATGCCGGCTCGCCCAACGAGCGCGCGACCATCGCTTTCACGACGCTCCCCCCGATACCCCCCACCGGACGCGGTCCACCGTGGCGCGGCTCATGCTCACCGGTGGTTCGCGAGCGCGCGCTCGCGATCGGTCTGGACGACCCAGTTGGCGAGACGCTTGATGATCTCGGTGGTGAGCTGGGGGCGATTGCGGATGAGCCAGTCCAACCGCTCGTTCTTGATGACGAGCAATTCCACGTCGGTGCGGGCGATGGCGTCGGCAGAGCGGGGCGCCTGGCGGAAAAGCCCGAGGTCGCCGAACAGCTCGCCGTCTCCGAGCGTGTTCAGCACCTTGTCGGCGCCGTCGAAGGTACGGCGGATCTCCACCGTGCCCGCGTGCACGACGTACGCCTCGCCGCGCGGGTCGGCGCCTTCCTTGAAGATGAACTCGCCCGCCTTGAAGTGCCGGCGCTCCATGTCACCGAGCGTGAGGTTCTTGTAGATCTCGAGTCCGATCGCCGGCAGGTAGGACTTCGACTCCACCGGCAGGCGGGCGTTCGTCCAGCCGCCGAGACCGCCCTTCAGGATGCGGACGTTCTTCCACCCGCGCTCGCGCAGCCTGTGCGCCACGCGCGCGCTCGTCACCTCCTCCGGGGTCGTGCAGTAGGTGACGAGAAGCTGGCGCTTGTCGGCGGTGAGATCGATCTGGCCCGCGGTCACCGCGTCCGGGTCGAGGCGCACGGCGCGAGGCAGCCGCAGCGGGCTCGTCTCGAAGTCGGCCTTCGGGCGCACGTCGAGGAGGACGGGATCGAGGCCGCTCTCGATGAAGCCGATGACCTGCCCCGGCTGCACGCGGAAGCGGTTGCGCCACCAGCGGCGGGCGAACATGCTGCCGTAGGCGCCCACGCTCACCAGTGTCACCGCGAGCGTGGCCCATGCCCAGGGGAAGGGCCGGGGGGGCGGGTTCTTGACCTTGTTCTCCGCTTCTGCGAGTGCGCGCTTGACGGCGATGAGGTTCGGCTGCAGCGCGTTGGCCTCCGCGAGCTTGGCGGCGGCCACGCTGTAGCGGTCGTTGAAGAGCGCCTCCAGCCCCGCCTCGTAGACGGCATTGAAGCGGCTGTCGCCGGGCTTCGTCACCGCGGTGCCTTTCAGGAACGCCCGCACGTCCTTGGCCGGGATGAGGAAGTTGAAGCCCTGCACCACGCCGCCCGACGCGGAGATCGACACGGCCATCATGACGCCGAGGAGCAAGGCGTCGTCCGAGATGGCGGGGCCGCCGCTGTTGCCGTGCGCCGCGGGCGCGTCCGTCTGGATGAGGTCCTGCCCGATCGCATCCACGGGTAAGCTCGACACGGCGCCGTTGGTCACGGAAGCTTCGAGGGCCACCGAGCTACTGAGCAGCTCGTGGGTGAGCACGACGCCCGGGAAGCCGAGAATGTGCACCGGATCGCCGATCTTCGCGTCACGCGACGAGAGCGCGATGGCCGGATACGCGCTCTCCTTGATCCGCAGCAGCGCGAGGTCGCGTCCCGAGTCGCGCATGGGCCGGCCGGTGGTGTCCAGCAGCAGCGGTGGGCTGAACTTGAGCACCTGCGCGGGCAGGTTGAGGCCGCTGGACAGGAGGACGGTAATTTGTGGAATCGGCACGACCTTTGCGCTCGCGAGACCGCGATCACTCGCGTCGCGCCGCAACTGCTCCTCGATGTCGGGTCGCTGACCGCGCGCGAGACGCCGCGCGCGCAGCTCCGGATCGACGCAGGCCTGATCGATCGCCTTCTTTTTCAGCTCGTGGGTCACCCACGCAGGGAGGCGGTACGCTGGATCGACGACGTGCGCATTGGTGATGAGGAAACCGCGCCCGTCGACGAACCAGCCGGTGCCGGTCTCGATGAACGGCGGCGGCTTCACGGTCACGGGGCCGCGGCCGCAGTCCATGGTGATCTCGGCGTCGACGCGCGCCGTGACGAGCGCCACCGCCGGCGTCGTGCGAAGAATGACTTCCTGGATCGACGCTGCGGAGGCCGGGACGGTGGTGGCCACGCAGGCCATGAGCCCGAGTGAGATTGCGAGGCGTCGCATCGCCTCGCACCGTACCACGGAGGGGCGCTGTCACGCACCTCGGGGCGCCGCAGCGATGAGGGCCGGGCCGCCGTCCGGCCCTCTCGCCGCGATCGCTATCTAGCGATGACTACCGCGCGCAGTCGTACTGGTTCTGACGGCGGTCCAGATCGGGGCAGACGCCCGCGTACGACGGCGAGGGGTACACGAGGGACGGCGAGGCCGATGGTGCAACGATAACGGCCGTGCCGCTCGGGGTGATCACCGTCACCGCTTCGCCCGTGGGCACCGACGCCGACGGGTAGTCGACGGACGGCGACATCCAACTACCAACGGGGTTCGTGTTACCGCCCGAACCGGCGCCCGAACCGCCGCCGTCGCCCGCTCCTGCGCCAGCCCCGGCACCCGCGCCTGCTCCGGCGCCAGACCCGCCGCCGCTGCCCGACCCGCCGCCCGATCCGCTGTGCGCCAGCACGTCGCCGGCAACGAGCAGGCCGGCACCGAGTATGAACACGCTGATGATCTTTTTCATGTGTGCAACTCCCTTCACATAGTCGTAGTCGTACGATCAGCCGTTCATAGAGCAACCGGAATGCCAGCACGCGATCCCAAGGGCTACAATGTCGCCGATGGCGCAGGCAACGAGCAAAACGGTCGTGAATCTTCAGGTGGCGCTTGCGGGCGAAGCCGACGCCAATCGGCGCTACCTTGCCTACGGCATCCAGGCGCTCAACGAAGGGCGGCCCGAGATCGCACAGCTCTTCTTCGAGGCGGCGGGCGCCGAGACGATCCACGCGCTCAACCATCTGCGGACGATGGGCGCCATCCACTCCACGCGCGAGAATCTCCAGGCGGCTGCCACCGGCGAGGTGCAGGAGATCGAGGTCACGCTGCCGCGGATGATTCGCGAGGCCGAAGAGGAAGGCCGGCCCGATGCCGCGGCGTCCTTCAAGGTGGCGCTCGATCGCGAGCGCCACCATCGCGACATGTTCCGCGGGGCGCTGGCCGTCTTCGATCGCACCGCACCATCCGTGCCCGCGCCCATCGTCGTCGCGGCCCCGTCCGCTGTTGCGCACCACGGCGGCGACCTCACCGCGGCAGCGGGGCGACGCTCGGACGGCCGCAGCGTGTCAGAGCTGCATTCGGAGCCGGAGCGCATCGGGCGTCTGTCGTCCATCCGCGAAGTCGTGTTCGGTGCCCAGGACGGGCTCGTCTCGACGTTTGCGGTGGTGGCCGGCCTGGCGGCGGCCGGTGTCGGCCATCTCGTGATCATCCTCGGTGGCGCCGTGTCGGCGGTGGCGGGTGTGCTGTCGATGTCGATCGGTACCTTTCTCGCGTCGCGCGCGCAGCGCCAGCTCTACGACGCCGAGCTCGATCGCGAGCGCCGCGAGATCCGCGATCACCCGGGCGAGGAGATCGCCGAGCTGATCGCCGCCCTCGTGGGCCGTGGCATGCCGCGCCCGGACGCGGTGGATGTCGCGCGGCGGATCGCGCGTCATCCGGATCTGATGCTGGCCACGCTGGCCGTGTTCGAGCTGGGGCTGGCGCCGCAGCGATTGGGTACGCCGGTACGGGATGCCTTCGTGATGGGGATTTCGTTTGGGGTGGCGGCGGCGGTGCCGATCGTGCCGTTTGCGTTTGCGCAGCCGTTGATGGGGTTGGCGGTGTCGGCGGGGTTGTCGGTGGTGGCGTTGTTTGCGGTTGGGATTGTGAAGGGCGCGGTGGCGGGGGTGGGGCGGGTGAGGTCGGGGCTCGAGGTGGTTGCGTTGGCGGTGGCGAGTGGGGCGATTAGTTTTGGGTTGGGGAGGTTGGCGTCGGTCGTACTTGGAGTCGAAATCTCGTGAGTGCTGATCAGCGTTGTGCTCGGGCGATGAAAAGGGCCCATCTGCGTCGTTGCCTCCTTGCGTCGGCGCCTAGCATCTGGACCCTTTTGATCGCCCGGGTTGGCGGTGTGCCGGCTGCAGGCGCCTCGCTGCGCTCGCGCCTGAGACCGGCTGCAGGCGGGTCGCTCCGCTCCGCCTGAGACGCTGCGCTCCGCCTGAGAATTGTGGGAAGGCGGGTGCTTAGTGGCGGGGTATGTGTTGCGGTTGTGTGAGGACGTGATTGCAGTGGGTGGGCTG
>JBKKCN010000322.1:0-12354 GCA_046712525.1 Candidatus Rokuibacteriota bacterium | reverse complement strand
CCACCCGCTGCTCCGGGCGCACGCGCCCGATGAACGACTCGTTCACGTCGACCTGGATCTCCAGGGAGTCCATGTCCACGATCGTCCCGATGCCCGTGCGCGTGAAGCCGCCGCCCGCCGAGATGGGCGAGATCATCTCGCCCGGCTGCGCGGACTTGGCGACGACGACGCCGGCGAAGGGCGCGCGGATGACCGTGCTGTCCAGCGCCACCTCTGACCGCCGCACCGACTCCGCGGCCACGCGCACGTGCTCCGCGTTGGCCCCCAGCCGCGCGCGCAGCACGTCGCGCTGCGCCCGCGCGGCGTCGATCGACTGCGCGGCGACGAGCTGGCGCTTGAACAGCTCCTGCGAGCGCGCGTAGTCCTGCTCCGCCTGCTCGAGGGCCGCGCGGATCTCGCCTTCCTGGGCGCGGGCGGCCGTCAGCTGCGCGCGCGTCAACGACACCTCCGCCCTGGCCTCCGTGTCGTCGAGCCGCGCGAGCACGGCGCCCTCCGCCACCCGCTGGCCCTCCTCGATGTTCACCTCCACGACCTTGCCGGTGACCTTCGCGGAGACGGTGGCCTGGCGGCGTGCGGTGACGTAGCCGCTGGCGTCCAGCACCGAGCCGGCGCCGGCGGGGCCGGCGGCCGCGCGCGCGACCGCGACGCGTACCGTCGGGGGCGCCAGGCGGACGCTCGCCAGCCATGCCAGTGCCGCGAGCGCGAGCAGCGCGGCGACGGCGACGCCGATCCAGCGGCCCCGACGACGGGGCCGGCGGCCGTTGCGATCGATGCGCAGCTGATCGAGAAGGTTCGCGGTGTCCATGACGGGTGGCAACCATTGAAGTGTGCCACACGCGGTGGGGCGAGACGCGTCCGGGGTCTGGTGCGCCGGGAGCTTCGCGCTGCGTAGTGAGTGTGCGAAGGTAGTGAGTGGACGGTCCGCCGCCAGGAGGAGACATGAAGTGAGTCGGGTGAGGCAAACAGTGACTCTCGGCGCAGAGAATGTGGTCCGTATCGACCAGGACCGGCCCGTGTACCGGTGGCAGACGGCACTCGATCGGGAGCCGTCAGTGGACTGGGTCAAAGTGTTCCGCGCTTCCACGTTGACGCATCCACGCCTTCCGAAGTTCCGGGACAGACTCGACTTCCACGGGGACAACCTCTTTTTCGACGCTGCGGAGGACTCGGTGGAGGAGGCAGTGAAGGCCATCGACGCGCTCATCGACGACGCGAACAGCCGGTATGATCCCAGCGTCCTGGAGGACCACAGGGCGGCAACGGAGCACGCGGACAAAATTCGGCAGCTGAGGGGTCAGTTCAAGGACCTCTGACGCGTGACGGGCGCACCGCCAAGCTCAAACCGGCCCCGACGAGCGCCACCAGCGCCGCCAGCAGACATCCCGGCGAGAACGAGCCGGCAGCGTCCCGCACCCATCCCGTGATCGGCGGCCCGACCACCGCGCCCAGGAACGACACGCTGTTCAGCAGGCCAAAGCCGGTGCCCAGGCTATCCGCGCTCACCATCTCGCCGAGCAGCGAATAGACGGGCGGCCAGATCGACCAGCAGAAAAATGCCGACACGAATAGCGCCACCGCCAGCCCCAGCGGTGAGCGGTAGGTGATGGCGGCGGCCATTGCGCCGGCGGAGAGCGCAAGCGCTACGAGCCCCACCGCGATCACGACCGTGTGGCCGACCCCGCGGCGACGCAGCCGGTCGTTGGTCCACCCGCCTGCGATGAGCCCGGCCACCGCCGCCACGCCCTGCAGGCTCGCGTACGCGCCCGCGCGGGCCAGCTCGTCCACGCCGGTCTCCTGGAAGAACAAGGGGGCCCACGTCGCGAGGACGAATTGCACGTAGATGCCGCAGGTGCCGACGATGCCCAGGACCCAGAGCGAAGGATTCGCCAGCACGGTGTGCAGGCGTGCGCCGGCATGAGTGGTGTGGACCGCCGCCGGCGGTGCGGGCACCCACCGCACGATGCAGAGCGCCGAGATGATGGGACCGAGCGCGAAGAGCCAGAAAGTTGTTCGCCACGAGAGCCATTCGCCGAGCACGCCGCCCAGGAGCAGACCGAGCGTGAGGCCGATGCCGGGGCCCGAGAACGAGACACCCTGGCCCAGCCCGATCTTGTCGGGGGGCGTCACGGCCACGATGATCGCGCGGTCGTTCGAGAAGAGTGAGCCCTGGCACGCGCCCGTCAGGACGCGCGCGACGACGAGCATCACGAAGGACGTCGCGGCGCCGGTGAGCACCGCGGCGCAGGCGCCGCCGACGAGGCCGATCAGCAGCACGCGCCGGCGCCCGAAGCGATCGCCGAGGAGCCCGGCCGGGAGCTGCATGGCGGCGTAGGCCCAGAAGAACGCGCTCGCCAGCATGCCGGCCCGCGTGTACGACAGGCCCAGCTCGGCCATGATCGGGGGCAGGAGCGCCGAGAAGCCGATGCGGATGATGAAGTTCGTCGCCCACGCCAGGACGAGGATCAACCACACGGTCACGTAGGGTGGCAGCGCGAGCATCGATCCTGGAGTGTAGCCGGTTCTCACCGGCGCGCTTGATGCGGGCGGTCAGCAGGAGGTGAGTCGGCCGCAGCGACGACGAGCACGCTATCCTGCAGTCGGTGCCTCAGGCCGGGCGCCGAGGAGGTCCCATGGCGACGATGACGCGCTTCGCGAACGCCAACAACGAATTTGCGCTTGCGATGTACCGCCAGCTGGGGCCGCGGGCGGGCAATTGGGTCTTCTCTCCGTTCAGCAATTCGCGCTGCTCTCGGTATGGTCTACGCCGGAGCGAGGGGCGAGACTGCCGCGCAGATGCGCGAGGCGCTTCGTTTCCCGTCCTCGGACGATCAGCCGCACATCGACTTCGCAGGTATCGTCCAGCGACTCGACCAAGCTGGCGGCGGCGAGTACGAGATGGCAGTGGCGAATGCGCTCTGGGCACAGGATGGCGCGGCGCTGCGGGCTGAATTCCTCGACCTGATAGCGCGGCAGTATGGTGGCGCGACGAACCTCGTCGATTTCCACCACGGGGCCGAATCTGCACGCGGGACGATCAACCAGTGGGTCGCAGACAAGACGAGACGGAAGATCCAGGCGCTCATTCCCCCGGGACGCGTAGACGCCGACACGCGTCTGATCCTGGTGAACGCCCTCTACTTCAAGGGAAGGTGGGTTCTGCCGTTCCGCAAGGCGAACACGCGCGAAGCGCCGTTCTACTTGGGAGGCGGCGGCACGGTGCACACGCGGTTGATGTATCAGTGGGACTCGTTCCGGCATGTGCGGGCCAAGGGATACCAGGCGATCGATCTGGACTACCGCGGTGACGATCTCTCCATGCTCGTGCTGCTTCCAGACCGGAAGAATGGTCTTCCAGCTCTCGAGAAGGCGCTCTCCACGAGCATGGCAGATCCAACGCGGGGGAGGTGAGGCCGATACTCCGCGTTGTCGCCGTCGATGGCGTCAGCATCTCCTATGAAAAGTACGGCGTGGGCCCGTCTCTGGTTCTGGTGCATGGCGCCTTCAGCGATCACCGGACCAATTGGGAGTTCGTCAAGCCTCTGCTCGAGAAGCGGTTCACCGTCTACGCCATCGCCCGGCGGGGCCGAGGGCAGACGGATGCGACGGAACAGCCTCGAAGATGAGAGCCGGGATGTCGTCGCCGTGATTCAGTCCCCGACCGCCTTCGCAAGCTCGTGCTCTACGAGGCAGCCTGGCCGCGGCTCATCGGGAAAGAGACCCTCGCGCGACTCGAGGCGCTGGCGCAGGCGGGCAGGTGGGACGACCTTGCCATGACATTCTTGCGCGACACCCTGGCCGTTCCAGTCGAAGAACTGGAGGAGCTTCGCACGACGGAGCTGTGGCCGCCGATCGTTGGCGATGCTCGAGCATCTCTGTGTGATCTGCGCGCGTTGAGCCGCTACGACTTCGAGGCTGAACGGTTTCGCGGCCTGCGCGTCCCCGTCCTGCTCCAGGTGGGCACCGAAAGCCCACGTGACTTCTACGTTACCGACGCCCTCGCCCGCGCCCTCCCCGACGTGCGCATCGAAGCGCTCCGCGGCCAGGCGCACGAGGCGATGACCACGGCCCCGGGGCTGTATGCCGAGGCGGTAGCTCGCTTCCTGCTCTCGTAAACGCGCCGCGGACGAGGTAGTGACGGATCGCGGCCTACAGTAGCCAAAAATTGGCAGCCTGGGCGCCGCCGCCGCGCAACGACACCAGTTATTACAAGAACTTAGAGGTCTGGTCCTCCGATTGCTGTACTGGCCTGCCGTGGCCATCAAGCTTTTCGGGACGAAGATCTCTGTCACAACCGGGATGCCGGCCGTTGGGGCCATGCGCAAGGGCGACTGGAGGACGATCGTGAACGGGGCCATCGCCGCGAAGACCCTCATTGTGCTCGGTGCGTTTCCGGTGATCGCGCACGCCATCTTCACGGGGACGACGATGCTGCTCGGTGCCGTGCTCGAGTCGGCGCTCGAGCTGGTGGGCGGCTGGTCCGGGCTGCTCAGCACAAGCGTGACGGTGGGCTCGTTCCTGTTTGCGGTGCGATGTTCCTTCGTCGTGTGCCGGCGCCTGTGGCCGGTGGGGCTTCAGACATCAGACTCTCGTTGACGCGCATCGCTACGGCGGCAGGTTTTTCTGAAATGTTTGTTGGACGATCCGTCTCAGTCCAAAGATCAGCGGACCGCTGAGGAGCCGCCCCAGGATCGGGAGATCGCCCGTCGCATGAAGTGCCTGGGGATCAACCCACATCTCGATCCGGAATCCGACTCCACCCAGCTTCACCCGACCGCGGTCGGCTGCCCACTCGACGCGCTGGATCATCGACCCGAACTTGCCGGTGAGCTCCTTGACAGTCATTTCAAGACGCCGGCGCGCCTCTTCTATGGTCTGGCCGTGCTGGAGCGTCAGGTCGATCAAAGGCATGTCAGTGCTCCATCCCAGCTTACGCCTCTCCCGTCACGCTGCCGCGCGGCCGCCGAGCGCCTCTGACGGTCTCGACGTCAGCGTTGACGAGGGGAGGCCGAGGGTGACACGCTGCCCGGCATCATGACTATTGCGTACGTTCGGCCGCCTGTGGCACAGCTGGCGGTCCGCAATCCGCGCGTCTTACTCTCCATCCTGTTCTTCATTGCCGTGACGTACGTCGAGCCGTCGGCCGCGCAGGATCGGTATGCGGCGCAGCGCGCCCGCATGGTGACCGAGATCGCCGCGATGGCGCGCGAGACCGGCGGCGCCACGAGACGGCCGCGGTTCAGCGACGCGGTGATGACGGCGATGGGACGGGTGCCGCGCCATCGGTTCGTGCCTGTCCTATATGAGGGCTCGGCCTACGAGAATCGACCGCTGCCCATTGGTGAAGGTCAGACGATCTCGCAGCCCTTCGTCGTCGCGCTGATGACCGATGTGCTCGATCCGAAGCCAGGGCACACCGTGCTGGAAGTCGGCACGGGCTCGGGCTATCAGGCGGCGGTCCTCGCCGAGCTCGTGGCGAAGGTCTACACGATCGAGATCGTCGAGCCGCTCGGACGCCGGGCGATGAAGCTCCTCGAGCAGCTCGGCTACCGCAACGTCGAAGTGCGCATCGGCGACGGCTACAACGGCTGGCCGGAAGCTGCGCCCTTCGATTTGATCGTCGTCACCGCCGCGCCGGCGGAAATCCCGAAGCCGCTCATCGACCAGCTCAAGCCCGGCGGCCGCATGGTGATCCCCGTGAGTGGATCCGACGACTCGCAGCATCTGCTGCTTGTGGAAAAGCGCGCCGATGGCACCGTCACGACGAAGCGTACGCTGCCGGTCAGGTTCGTGCCGTTCACGAGAGATCGCGACCGGAAATAGCGACGACACGTTGCGCGTGTTCACCGTCGGTCAGGCACGACGGAAGGACCCGGAGACGCGCTCGGGCGGTCGCTCGGTCACTCCTTTGACCGGGGCCGTCGCGGTTTCGTAGAGGCGTTCAGAGACAAGCGAAGCCGGTTGCGGCCGTCGACGCGTTCGTACAGCAGATCGTGCGCCATGCCGCGCAGGATGACGAGCCCGAGCCTACCCTCCGGAGCAGCGTCGGCGGCCGCGATGGGCGGCGCGAGTGACGCGAGCGGATCGAACATCGGCGCAGTGTCCTCGTACACGATGGTGATCTCCCGGGGTGTCAGCTCCAGGACGACGTCGATGGGCTGGTCGCTGTCACCGCCATGGCCATGATGGACGGTGTTCGTGAACAGCTCCTCGAGGAGGAGCCGCACGCGCAGGACGTCGCCGCTACCGAGGCCTGCCTCCCGGCACACCGTCTCCGCGAACGCAGCGAGTGCCGGAAACGCGTCCATCCGGGCCGGGAAGCGCCGGGCGCGGACGCTCATGACAGAGCTCCTTGATATAGGCGACGGCTCTGGTGGACACTGTGCGCGAAGAGGGGGAACCCCATGACTCGACGCGGCGCGATCCACCGAGGTGCCTGCTCGCTCGCCGTGATGACCGCGCTGCTCCTCGCCATGACCGACGCCGCCCTTGCCACCGACGCGGGTCGCGTCAAGGTCTCACGAGGCGGCGCGTGGATCGAGCGCGCGGGCGTGCGGCTACCCGCGACCGTGGGCACGCCGGTGCGCGAGGACGACGTCGTCGTCACGGGCGCCGACGGCGCCCTCGGCATCACGTTCGCGGACGACAGCCGGGTCTCGCTCGGCCCTGACACGATGCTGGCGATCGAGCGCTTCGCGTTCAACCCGACCACCCACGACGGCGCGCACGAGACGTCGCTACGGCGGGGCACGCTCGCGGCAGTCTCCGGAAAGCTGGCGCGCCAGTCGCCCGAGGCCATGAAGGTGCGCACGCCCGCCGCCATCCTCGGGGTGCGTGGAACGGAGTTCGTGATGCGCACCGGCGAGCCCTCGCCATGATGCGCCCGGGGCTCGCCGCCGCCATGATGCTGATCGTGCTCGCAGGTGTGGGCTGCGCGCGCCGGCCTGTCGTACGCACGGCGGCAGTGCCGGCGCCGCCTGCGCGGCCCGACGTCTACGCCGTGCTGCCCGCGGCCGACGGCACCGTGGGTGCGATCACCGTGGTTCATGGGACCGACCGGCAAGTCATCGACGACGCGTACGCCGCGGTGCGCGTCACCGGTGACGGTCAGCTCCAGCGCGGCCGTATCACGCCGCTGGACGTTCGCGCCATCTTCGGTGCGGCGCTCGACGTCCTGCCTCCACCCGCAACATCCTTCATCGTGTACTTCGTCTTCGGCACGGATCAGCTCACCCCTGAATCGAGCGGAGCGCTGACAGATGTGATGACCGAGATCCGACGACGGGCGGATCCCGAGATCTCGATCATCGGCCACACCGACGGGGTGGGGACGGTCGCGCACAATGACGTCCTCTCGCTCCAGCGCGCGGAGCGGGTTCGCCAGGTGCTGCTCGGTCTCGGCATTGCCGCCGACCGCGTCCAGGCAGTCGGCCGCGGCGAGCGGGAGCCGCTCGTTCCAACCGAAGACGAGGTGGCCGAGCCGCGGAACCGACGGGTGGAGATCACGGTCCGCTGATTGCGCCGCTGGCATCACCGTTCCACCGGATGATCAAGATCGTGAGGTCGTCCGACGCGGGCGTTCCTGCCGTGAACCGCGCCACGTCGCTCCGGATCGCCTCGCCGATTTCCTTCGGGCCCGCGCCGGGACCGACACCGGACAGCACCGCCGCCAGCCGCTCGCGCCCATAGAGCCCGCGGGCGCCGTTCTCCGCCTCTGTCACGCCGTCGGTCACGAGGCAGATGGTCTCGCCCGGTCGCATCCGAGACGGCACGGCTTCATAGGGGAAGGCGTCGACCACGCAGAGCGGTGGGCCGCCACCCGCTTCGAGCAGCCGAGCCGGCGTGCCGTCGGGCGGAAGCAGCCACGCGGGCTCGTGCCCGGCGTTCACGTGCTCGAGCTCACCGGTGCGAAGGTCGAGGACACCAGCGCAGGCGGACACGAAGAGGGCTTCCGCATTGTCACGGGAGATCTCGCCGTCGGCGTCGCGCATGATGGCGCCCAGGTCGCCCCTGCGCCGCAGCGCGGCGCTCTTGCACAGCGCTTTGCTCACCGCCATGAACAGGCTGGCGCCGACCCCGTTGCCCGAGACATCCGCGACGACGAAGAACAGGCGGTCGGCGTCGAGGCAGAAAAAGTCGTAGAGGTCGCCCCCCACGATCCGTGCCGGCTCGAGGAACGCATACACGTCGACACGGTGTTCGTCGGCGAGACGGATCGGCAGGCTGCCGAGCTGGATGCGCCGCGCCGCCTCGAGCTCGCCCGCGACCTTGGCCGCGGCCTCCCGCTGCGCTTGCACCTGCGCGCGCAGCGCGCGGCGTTGCCGTTGCGCCTCGGCCAGCATGGCCAGGACGAGCACCGCCGCCACGAGCATGACACCGAGCGCGGGCACCGCGCCGTCCAGCAGCAGGCCCGCCCCCAGATACGTGAGAAAGCCGGCGGTGGCGATGGCGACGACGACCAGCGGCATGACGAGCGCGGCGCTCCACGCCGCCAGCGCGGGCAGCGCGACGAGCAGCGTGGCGGCGCCGGCCACCAGTGCCACTGCCTCGACCGGCCTTGCCCACGATGGCCGCACGAGTGGCCGACCGTCGACGACGGACTCGAGCCAGTGCGCGTGCACCTCGACGCCCGGCATGCGCGCGGCCACCGGAGTTGCGACGACGTCACCGAGCGCCACCGCCGTGACGCCGACCAGCACGAGCCGGCGCTGTAAGCGCGCGATGTCGGCACGGCCCGCGAGCACGTCCGCCGCCGACACGTAGCGCGAGGAGTCCGCGCGTCCGTAGTGGACGAAGACGGTGCCGTCGGGCTGGGTAGGGATGATCAGGTCGCCGACCTGCACGGCGTCGATGCCGCCGCTGCCGGAGTGCACCGTGAACGCGGGCTCTCCGGCCGCGGCGCGCAGCATCTCGACGCCGAAGGACGGCACGAGCACGTCGCGCACTGCCGCCACGATGGGCAGGCGCCTGACGACATTCGCAGCCGGGTTGGTGTTCAGCAGCCCTCGACCAGCGGCGCCGGCGTCGATGGGATCGATGCTGCGCAGGGCTCCGCCGAAGACGTGAACGTGCCGCAGCGCATCGCCGCCCACCACGCGCGTGGCGGTCCACCGCGTGAGCGGACCGCCGCTGCCATCGACGCCAGCGATCCCGAGCACCACGCGGTGGCGCGCCACGGCCGCGCCCAGCACGGCGTCGTTGGCGGGCACGCGTGCCAGGCGTCTTGCGAGATCCGGGTCTATGCCCCGCACCAGCGTTGCGAGGCGGTCGGGCGAGAGCCGGTCCGCCTCCGGCATGAGGATGTCCACGCCGATCGCGGCCGGGTCGCCGAGCGCGATGGCGTCGAGGAGGCGGGCGAGCATGGTGCGCGGCCACGGCCACTGCCCGTGCTCGGCGAGGCTGGCCTCGTCGATCTCGACGATCACGACGGGCGCCGACAGGCGGGGCCGCGGCGCGAATCGCTGGTAGGCGTCGAGGGCGCGATCGCGGATCGCGACCACAGGCGCGAGCTCGGGGCCGACCATGACGGCCATGGCGGCCGCGAGCATGGCGAGCGCGGCCCGGCGCCCGTGACCAGCGTTCCACGGCGAGCGCTCGCGGGACGGCCGCCACCCGGACAGGATCGTCAGAGGGTAACTTCCATCCCGTCGTAGGCGGCGGAGATCCGGACCAGGTGATCGCGGCGGGTGATCTCCTCCAGGCGCCGTGTCTCGCGCAGCATCGCCTCGAGCCGCTCGTCGTCCAGCGTGGGCTCGTGGTGGTACAGGCAGAGGTGCCGGGCCCGCGCCATCTGGCACAGCTCGACCCCCACGATGTTGCTCGAGTGACCCCAGTCCGCCTTGATGGTCACCGCTTCGGCCAGCGAGTACTGCGCGTCGAAGATGACGAGGTCGGCGTCGCGGAAGAAGTCGACGAACGCGCGCGTTTCCTCGGCGTCGTCGAGCTTGTGCTCGGAATCGGTCGAGTACACGACGCTGCGGCCGCCCGCCTCGAAGCGGTAGCCATAGGAGTCGCCGCCGTGGCGCTGAAGCTTGGGCGTCACGCTGAGCCCTGCCACCTCGTGCGTCTTGCCCGGGACCAGCCGGACGAACTCGATGCTCGCCCCGAGCATGCTCCAGTCCACGGGAAACGACGGCGCGCCGTGCTGGCGTCTGAACGCGCTCTCCAGATCGGGGTGGCAACCGTAGATCCGGATGCGGTTGCCCGGAATGTAGGCGGGCATGAAGAACGGGAACCCCATGATGTGGTCCCAGTGCGGGTGCGACATGAAGATGTGGAACGTGTTCGGACGCGCCGGACCGTGGGTGGCGAGCACGTGCAGCCCGAAGGGGCGCGCGCCGGTGCCGAGGTCGCACAGCACGTACTCGCTCGCGCCCGTGTCGAGCTGGACGCACGACGTGTTGCCGCCGAACGTGTCGGAGGTGCAGAAGTCCAGCTCGTGCTCGACGAAGGCGCGCGCCTTGTCCTCGGTGTCGAGCGCGCGGCCCGCCGCCTGCACGAGCGTGGTCACCAGCTTGCGCCGGACGGCGGCGGAGGTCAGCGCCACCGGGACCGACCCGCGCGTGCCCCAGAAGCGGACGATCATCACGCGGGCCGCGCGTACTCCGCGGCGGCCTGTTCGGACAGCGCGGCGAGCGCCTCCCGCAGTGACGGGAAGACCTCCAGCACCAGCGCGAAGCGCGTGATATCGAAGACCTCCTTGACGACCGGCTGCAGCGCCGTGACGACGAGACGGCCGCCCTTCGCCTTCGCCTGGCGCGCGGCGAGCATCAGCGCGCGCAGGCCCGCGCTGGCGATGTACTCCACCGCGCCCAGGTCCAGCACGACGTGGTCCTGTCCGCCCGCGCAGGTGGCGATCTGGGCCAGCAGCGTTTCGCGGAAGTCCTCGGCAGTCTCGTGGTCGATGCGTCCAGCCGGAGAGAGCACGATCGCGTTGGCGAACCGCATGGATGCGAGTTTCATGATGGCTCCTGGTTCGGGGTGATGCGCGGCCGGCCGCCCAGGCAACGCGACCGCCCGCATTCTACACCGGCCCCCGTGCGACTGGTCCGGCGGTTCTCCGGCAACGCTCGTGTAGCGACCTGCCGCCGAGCCGGAGCCTGCCTGGCCATGTTTCTACCACGCCCTGTCGCGGTTTCGCACCCACCCATACAGTTCGATGCCTGGGCTAACTTCCCCCGCGCCACGCAGCGTTGACGAGGACCGATTGGGGGATTCGTGCCGGATGACCTTGATGCGCCGCCGTCAGAGGTCTATCGTTTACCGCGTCCCCACCCGGCCACTCCATGTGGAGAGGCCGGCGGGCGCTCGACCTCGTAGAAGCTAGAAGGAGGTGAGCCAACCGCAGCCACGACGAACCGCCACGGCCATCGAACAACCAACGAGGAGCAGATCATGCCGACCTACATCACCCTTGCGAACTGGACGGATCAGGGCGTGCGTACCGTCAAGGATGCATCCAAGCGCATCGACGCCGCCAAGCAGATGATGAAGGGCGCGGGCGGCGAGTTGAAGGCGTTCTACATGACGATGGGCGCCTATGATCTCGTGACGATCGTCGAAGCGCCCAATGACGAGGTGGTCGCGAAAATCCTGCTCACGATCGGCGGCCTCGGCAACGTGAGGACGACCACCCTTCGTGCCTTCTCGGAAGCCGAGACGCGCAAGATCATCGCGTCGATCGGCTGATCGTCATGTAGGACGATTGATCGGATCAACCGTGCGCGGCGCGGCGGCGCGATCCTGAGCGCGGCCGCGCCGTGTTACGGCCGCATGCGGTGGGTGTACGGCCCCACCCGCCTTAGCGGTGCCGCCAGCCCCGCAAACTCACACAGCAACGGTCGCGTCTCCCGCGGATCCACGATCTCCTCGATCCAGAACGCCTCCGCCGAGCGGAAGGGCGAGCGCAGCTTGTTCAGCCGCTCCGTGATCTCCGCCATCTTCACGTCCGCATCCGGTGCGGCGTCGATGTCGGCGCGATACGCCGCTTCGATCCCGCCCTCGAGCGGCAGCGAGCCCCAGCGTCCCGACGGCCACGCGTAGCGCGGGCAGTAGCGGCCGCCGTTGCGGTGGGCGGCGCCGGCCACGCCGAAGGAGTTGCGCACGATCACCGCGCACCACGGGGTGGTCGTCTGCCACATGGCGGCCATGGCGCGCACGCCCTGCTTGATGGTGCCCGTGCGTTCGGCGTCGAGGCCGATGAGAAAGCCGGGGCAGTCCACCACGTACACGACGGGCAGGTGAAACGCCTGCGCCATGTCCACCCAGCGCTCGACCTTCTGGCAGGTGTCCGCGGTCCACGCGCCGGCGTAATGGTACGGATCGCTCGCCATCATGGCCACCGGCCAGCCGTCGATG
>JBKKCN010000321.1:0-10016 GCA_046712525.1 Candidatus Rokuibacteriota bacterium | reverse complement strand
CGGTGGCCGTGCTCGTGGTCGCGGGCGCGTGGGCGCTTGCGCTCGCGCGACGCTGATGATCGGCGGTCGCGACGCGCCCAGCGTAGTGTACCTTCCTGGGAACGACACCCATCAGCCGGGGAGGTCGGGTCATGAACATGAGCTTCGTACGTCGGGGCCGAGTCTGGAGACGTGCAAGGTCCACGTACGTTACGACGTTCATCACCGTGCTCATCCTGCTTCTGGGCTTCGCAGTCCTCGTCGTACCGCGTGCCGGCGAGGCGCAGCGGGCGGCGAAGGTCCCCCGTATAGGGTTCCTGGACGCCATCTCCTCCGATTTCGCGAGCTACCGTGTGGACAGACTACGTGTAGGCCTCCGCGAGCTTGGTTACGTGGAGGGCAAGAACATTGTCATCGAGTACCGATGGGCGGACGGCAAGTATGAGCGCCTTCCCGGTCTGGCGGCGCAATTGGTGCAGTTGAAAGTAGACGTCGTCGTCGCCGCGTCAACGACTGCCATCCAGGCTGCCCAGCGAGCGACCACCACCATCCCCATCGTCATGGGTGCGACGTTCGATCCGGTCGGCGCTGGATTCGTTGCGAGCCTTTCCCGGCCGGGAGGAAACATCACCGGTCTCTCCAACCTCTCGCAGGATCTCAGCAACAAGTACCTCGAGCTGCTGCGCGTCGCCGTCCCCACATTGTCGCGCGTCAGTGTGCTGGTGAATCCGGAGCATCCGAACCACCCCTCATTGTCGAAAAACATTCACGCCGCTGCACAAACGACCGGCGTCCAAGTCTTGCAGCTTGAAGCGAGCACCACGAGCCAGATCGACGCTGCCTTTGGCGCGATCAAGCGAGAGCGCGCGGGCGCGCTGATTGTGCTATCGGATGCGTTCTTTTTCGCCCAGGCACGCCAGATCGCGGAGCTTGCCGCCCAGCACCGCCTGCCCACGATGTTCTGGACACGCGAACCCGTGGAGTCCGGCGGACTGATGAGTTACGGGCAGAACATCGCGGAGCATTACTATCGGGCAGCGACCTTCGTGGACAAGATCCTCAAGGGAGCCAGGCCCGGCGACCTCGCGATCGAGCAGGCGACGAGGGTCGAGCTGGTGATCAACCTCAAGGTGGCGAAGACGCTCGGGCTGACGATCCCCCAGTCGCTGCTGCTACGGGCGGACCAGGTCATCCAGTGATCGTGACGTACAGCGTTGCCCGGCTCGCCACCGCCATCATCCTTCTGCTTCTCGCCGCGCCGCTCACCGCCCACGCGCAGCAGACTGGGAAGGTGTACCGCATCGGTTGCATCCTGACCGCGGCGCCGAATGAGACGGGGCACCTCATCAAAGCGCTGGAGGAGGGGCTGCGGCAGCTTGGGTATGTAGAGGGACGGAATGTCGTGTTCGAGCGGCGGTTTGCGGAGGGGAGGCAAGAGCAGCTCCCCGCTCTTGCGGCGGAGCTTGTTCAGCTGAAAGTCGACGTCCTCGTGACGGGATCGAACCCAGTGATCGCGGCTGTCAAGCAAGTGAGCGCGACGATCCCAGTCGTCATGGCGGTCTCGAGAGACCCTGTGGGCGCGGGGTTCATCGCGAGCCTCGCACGGCCTGGCGGAAACATCACCGGGCTCGCCAACGATCACGCGCCTGAAATCATCGGGAAGAATCTGGAGCTGTTGAAAGAGGCTACCCCCACAAGTCTCACGCGTGGCCTTCTTGTGGAATCCTGTACCTCCGGGTGCCGGAAGCTACAAGAACGTGATCGAGAGTGCCGCCCGGAACCTGGGCGTAGCATTTCAGTCCGTAGAGGTTCGGGGGAGCAGCGAATTCGAGGCCGCGTTCGCTGCGACGGTGCGCGAGCGCGCCAACGGGCTCGTGGTCGCCGCAGATCCCGTGACCTTTGGTCCTCGAAGTCAGGTCGTCGTCCTGGCGGCGAGGAGCCGGCTGCCCGCCGTGTATGCGCAGAGGGAGTTTGCGGAAGCGGGGGGCCTCATGTCCTATGGGCCGAACATCGCTGATCAGTTCCGGCGGGCAGCCATCTACGTGGACAAGATCCTCAAAGGCGCCAAGCCCGGCGAGCTTGCGGTGGAGCAGGCCGCGAACTTCGAGCTGGTGATCAACCTGAAAACCGCCAAGGCGCTCGGTCTCACGATCCCGCGGTCCCTGCTGCTACGAGCGGATCGCATCATGGAGTGATGGCTGCATGAGCATCACCCACGTCGAGATCACGGACGACTTCACCCTGATTGGTCTGCTCGCCTTCCCGGGCTACCTGGTGTACTGGGTTCACTATCACCTCCGACGCGAGCGCAGGCGGCGGCTCTGGGTTCTGGCGCCGGCTCTCCTCGCCTGGTGCGCAGCCACCTACTTCTGCTTCATTCGCCTGATGCTGTGGTGCATGGGTGGCGGCTGTGCGGACAAGGTCTCGCCGTTCCTTGAGTTCGCTATCCTCTATGCTTTCTCCTCGGCAGCGCTGATATCGTTAATGCACTGGGGACGGGCGAGCAGCAAAGGACAAAGCCATGAGCCGAAACAAGCAAACGGTGAAGAAGTACATGGACGCTTTCCGCAAGACTGATCACAAGAACATTCTGTCTTGTCTCACAGATGACGTGGAATGGGTGATGCCTGGTGTGTTTCGCCTGGCAGGAAAAGAAGCCTTCGACAAAGAGATTGAGAATGACGCTTTCGTAGGAAGTCCGACGATAACAGACACTCGCATGATCGAAGAGCACGACGTCGTGGTAGCTGAAGGCACCGTGCGCGCCGCCAGGCGAGAGGGCGGCTTTCTAAACGCCGTCTTCTGCGATGTCTTCGTGTTGCGGGACGCGAAGATAAAGCATCTGACTTCCTACGTGATGGAAATCAAGGCGTAAGCGCACCCCCCGCGGGCGGGCTGATCACATACCGACCATGGTCATCCCGCCCCAGCAATGCGGACTCCCGCACCTCGCCCCACGCGCGCAGGAAGTCGCGCCACGCCACGCCGCCGTGCGCTTCCACCAACTCCGCGAAATGCTGCGGGCGCGCGCGCAGCTCCGTGACCAGCTGGTCGGCGAGCGAGCTCACAGGTAATCCTCGAGGCGGACGGCGTCCCGGGCGAAGTAGCGGATGCGCTCGTACTGCTCCTTCGGCACGCCTTCAGGGATGGTGGCGTCGATGCCGAGCTTGGCGGTGGTGGGCAGGCCGCCTTTGCCGAGCGACCACGCGCGCACGCTGGGATCGATGTGCTTGCCGCGGGCGCCGGGGATGATGAGCACGTCGTGGTCGGCCTGCACGCGGAAGGTGATCGCCCAGTCGAGCATGTCGGGATCGAAGATGTCGATGTCGTCGTCGGTCACGATGGCGAGCTTCACCTCCGCCACCGACAGCAGGGCGAGCAGCGCGTTCTTGCCTTCACCCGGCCGCTTACGAATGGACGCGATGAGCGTCCAGTAGCAGCAGCCGCCGATGGGCGCCCGGATGGCCACCGGCTCCACGCTCGCGATGCGCAGCGCCTGCAGCCCCGCCGCCTCGATCACGGGGGCCGCGAGCCAGTCGTTCTCCCACGGCATCTGGAGCATGTAGAAGATGGGGTCGCGACGGTGGGTGATGCACTTCACGCGGAAGATGGGATTCCACTTCACGTCGCCCGTGATGTGGCTGAACTCCCCGAAGGGCCCCTCGTCCGCCGTCCAGCCCATGGGCAGGAGCTCGCCCTCCAGCACCAGCTCGGCGTCGGCCGGCACTTCCAGATCCACCGTGCGGCAGCGCACGAGGTCCACGGGGGCGCCGTGGAGCCCGCCCGCGATGGCGTATTCGTCCACGTCGATGGGGGCCTTGTAGGAGGCGGCGAGCATCTCGTAGGGATGCACGCCCACCGCCACCGCGATCTCGAGCGGGCGCCCGGCGTCGAGCGCGCGCTGATAATAGCGCCGCATGTCGGACGACGACACGAGGTCGATGCCCGTGTCGCGCGGCGTGCGGTACATCATCCGGTACGAGCCCACGTTGCGGCCGTACTCGGGGTCCTTGGACACCACCATGGTGGCGGAGATGTACGGCCCGCCGTCCTTGACGTGCATCAACGGAATGGGAATCGACGTGAGGTCGACGTCGTCGCCCTGCCACACGACCTCCTGGCACGGGCCGTCCTTCACCACCCTGGCGTCGATAGGACGGCGGATGCCGTCCTCGAAGCGGCGCGCGATGTCGGCCTCCTTGCAGCCCATCGCGAGCGCCAGGCGCTTGCGGGTGGACACGAGGGCGCCCGCCACGCGCCACTCGGGGTAGCCCACGATCGACTCGAAGAGCGTCGCCTCCTTCGCCTGCGCGGCGAGTGACGAGAGGTGACGCGGGTCGACGGCCTTCTTGATGCGGCGCAGCTCGCCGGCCTCCTCGAGGAGGCGCAGCACGTCGCGAAAGCCCTGCTTCATGCCGGCCTCACGACTTCACGGGAATGTAGCGCTTCACCGACTCGCGCACGCTCGCCCACTGCGCCGGCGTCAGCTTCACCTTGCCCGCGAAGGCGTTGGTGAAGAGCTGCTCGGCGGGCAGCACGTCCTTGGCGCCCATGTACGTGATCACCGTCTCCCGCGTACGCTTGATCATCTCGGGGTCCATCCAGCCGAGTCCGTTCTTCTCGATCTCGGGCGCAAAGCCCATCGCCGTCATGATGCCCTGCCCGTACTTCACGACGTCGCGGTTGGTGGGACTGCCCTTGAACTCCTTCACCGCGTCCAGATGGATGTCGATGGACTCGTTGGGCTGCAGATAGGTGTGGGCGAGACCCTCCATGGTGCCCTGCATGAAGCGGTCGCACACGTCCGGCCGCTCCTTGATGGTCTTGCTCTGGGCGGCGAAGACGAGGCTGTACATCTTCACGCCGTAGTCCTCGTACAGCATCACGTTGAGGTCGAGGTTCTGCGCCCACACGCTGGGCGCGATGGAGCCGTAGAAGTTGCCCTCGCCGTCGACCTGCTCGTCGATGAGGGTCTTGATGAGCGCCTCCGGGCCCATGAACACCTTCTGCACCTTCGAGTCGTCGATGCCGGTGGCCTTCACGAAGGCGGGCCAGAGCTGATAGTCGCCGCTGCTGGTGGCGAACGCGAGCTTCTTGCCTTCGAGGTCCTTGGGCGTGCGGATGCCCTTCTTGGCGAGCGAGAAGATGCCGATGGGCGAGCGCGGCGAGAGCATGCCGATGGCGACGAGGTCGAGCCCCTTGCTCACGCAGTTGGTCATCACGCCGAAGTCGAGGCTGCCGAACTCGTACTGGCCGAGGCCGAGCGTCTTGCACACCTCGCCGGAGCCGAAGCCGCGGTCGATGCTGACGTCGAGGCCGCGCTTTTCATAGAAGCCGAGCTTCTTGGCGACGAACATGTGCGTGTAGCCGCCGTGGGGGATCCACGGCAGGGTGAACTTCACCTTCGTCGCCGACTGCGCGCGCGCGGCCGGAATGGAGGCGGCCACCACCGCCGTGGTGGCGGCCGTGCCCGCCAGGAAGCTGCGTCGAGTGATCGTCATCTCTGTTCTCCTTGCGCGCGCATCAGGCGAAGCCGCCGCGCGGCGTTTCCGTGGGAACGTGCCAGTACACCACCAGACGCTCCAGACCGGCCACGATACCGTACAGCACGAGCCCCATCAGGCTCAGGGCCACGATGGCGGCCATCATGAGCGGCGTGTCCAGCAGACCATTGGCCATCACGATGAGGTAGCCGACGCCGCGCTGGGCGGCGACGAACTCCGCCACCACCACGCCGATGACGGCGAGCGTGATGGAGATCTTCATGCCGCCGAAGATGAGCGGCATGGCGTGCGGCAGGCGGATCTTGGTGAAGATCTGCCGGCGCGTGCCCATGTACGCCCGCGCCATCCGCACGAAGTCGTCATCCACGCTCGTGAGCCCGGCCGCCGTGTTGATCACGATGGGAAAGAAGGCGATGAGGAAGGCCAGGAGCAGGCGCGAGAGGTCGCCGAGCCCGAACCACACCACGAAGAGGGGCGCCACCGCCACCTTGGGCACGATCTGCAGGAGCACGATGAGCGGGTAGAACCCCTTGCGGACGAAGTCGGAGTACGTGATGAGCACCGCCATCAGCACCCCGCCCGCGAGGGAGAGCAGGAAGCCCACCACGATCTGGTAGAACGTCGGCCACATGTGCTCGAGGATGAGCGGCCCCTGGTTCCAGAGCACGCCCGCGATGAGGCTGGGGCGCGGCAGCAGCACCGTCTTCACACGCAGCACGGTCACGAGCTGCTCCCACGCCACGAGGACCGCCAGCGTCACCACCACCGGCCACAGGAGGGCACGGTCCTTCATCGCGGCGCCGCCGCCTCGATGGAGTGCCGCAGCAGCCCCACGTAGCGATTGAACTCGTCGGACTCCTGCATGTCCATCGTGCGCGGCCGCGGCAGCTTCACGTCCGTCTCGAAGCCGATGGTGGCCGGGCGCGGCGTCATGACGAGCACGCGGTCGGAGAGGAAGACGGCCTCGCGGATGCTGTGGGTGACGAAGACGACGGTCTTCTTGTGTACCTCCCAGATGCGCAGCAGCTCGAGGCCCATCTGGTCCCGCGTCATGGCGTCGAGCGCGCTGAAGGGCTCGTCCATCAGCAGCAGCGACGGGTTGTGGACGAGGGCGCGGCAGATGGAGACGCGCTGCTTCATCCCGCCCGACAGCTCGTGGGGCAGCTTGGCGGCGAAGTCGTCCACCCGCGCCATGGCGAGCAGGTCACGCGCGCGGCCCTCGAAATCCGCCCGGCGCAGCCGCAGCATCTCCACCGGCAGCAGCACGTTGTCGAGCACGGTACGCCAGGGCAGGAGCACGGGCGACTGGAAGACGATGCCCACGTCCGGCCGCGGGCCCTGCACCTCGGCGCCGTCCACGCGGATGCGGCCGCGGCTGGGCGCGAGGAGTCCCGCGATCATCATGAGGAGCGTGCTCTTGCCGCAGCCGCTGGGGCCGAGCAGGCTGAGAAACTCTCCGGACGTCACACTGAAGCGTGCCTCGCGGATGGCCTCGATACCGGTCGCGTAGGTCTTGCCGACCCCGTCGACGACGACGCTGTCGCGCACGCGTTACCGTCGGCGGCCGAGGTGCGCGAGCACCTCCGCGAGGGGCAGGACGTCGGCATACTTCATGTCGATGTCGAAGAGGTTCACCTGGTGCGAGGTGGGACTGCGGTCGGCCACGCACTCGAGGGGCACGATGACGCGGTAGTTGTGGGAGAAGGCGTCGATCACGGTGGCGCGCACGCAGCCGGAGGTGACCATCCCCCCCAGCACGATGGTGTCGACACCGAGATAGGTGAGGATCGAGGCCAGCGGCGTGCCGAAGAACGCGCTCGGCTTGGTCTTCGTGATCACGATGTCGCGCGGCTCCGGCTTGATCGCCTCCGCGATCTCGTGCGCCTCCGGCCCGCGCATGAGCGAGTCGGGCTCGGCACCCGTGCCCTTGTCGAGCCAGCGGCCCCACTCCGCATCGCTGGCGAAGGCGTCATAGCGCGTATAGAGGACAGGGAGCCCGGCGGGCCGGGCGGCGTCCAGCAGCGTGCGGATGGCGGCCGCGCAGGGGGCGCCGGCGGTGCTGCAGCCGAGGGGGAAGCGGTCTTCCGTGAACGCGCGCGTCATGTCCACGACGAGGACGGCCGGCCGCGCGCCGAAGCCCACGCGCCTGCCCATGTTGCCCTTGGCGTAGCGTTCGCGCTCCTGCGCAGGAATGATGTCGGGCACGTACGCCATGTCGCGGAGGATTCTAGCGCACTCCTTGAAGATTGGCCGCCGCGGGCGCACACTCGCCTTTCGAGGCCGCTCGGTCGACGCGTTCCGACAGGAGGCCAGGCCATGAACGTCATCGCCATCTCAGAGACAATGGGCAGCCGAGGCGTCGAGATCGCCGGCATGGTGGCCACCACGCTCGGCTACGAGTTCGCCGAGCACGAGATCATCGCCAAGGCCGCCGACCGGTTCGGCGAGGCGCCCACCGACGTCGCGCGCGTCGTCGAGGACAAGCCGACCCTCTGGGAGCGCCTGCGGGAGACGCAGCATCGCTACATGGCGTACGTCGAGGCCACGTTGCTCGAGATGGCGGCCGGGGGCAGGGTCGTCCTCGTCGGGCGGGGCGCCGCCTTCGTGCTCGGCCGCTTCCCGCACGTCCTGCGAGTGCGGATCACGGCGCCGGAGGCGCTGCGAGCCGCGCGCGTGCGCGAGGCGCAGGGCCTCACCGACGAAGGAGCGGCGGACTGGATTGTCGACAGCGACAGCGAGCGGGCGGCCCGTCTCAAGTTCCTCTACCACCGTGACTGGGACGACCCCTTGCTCTACGACCTCCTGCTGAATACCGAGCGCATCGACGTGGCGGACGCGGCGGCGATCATCGCGCAGACGGCGAAGGCGGAGCGGTTCCAGCTCACGCCCGCCGGCCGCACGGCGATCCGCGACGCCAGCCTCGCCGCCACCGCGAAAGCCGCGCTGCTGGCCCACCCGCTCACGCGGGAGATGCGGATCGTGGCCACGGCAAAGGACGGAGCGCTGGTGCTCTCCGGCAGCGTGGCCGGAGACACGGAGCGCGACGCCGCGGAGCAGATCGTGCGCCGGTTCGGCGACGTCACGAGAATCGTGAACGAGATCACCACGCTGCCAAGCCTGCTGTAACGCGAGGAGACCCTTTGCCGATGATGCCCGTCGCCGTCATGGAGCCGTTCCACTCGCTGTTCTACGCCCCACAGTTCGTCGCGCTGCATGGCGGCCACTTCGCCGCCGAAGGCCTCGACGTCACCGTCACCACCGCGGGCGGAGGACGCACGACCACGGCCGCGCTCTTCGACGGCACCGCCAAGATCAGCCTCGGCGGCATCATGCGCAGCCTCGGCGTCGCGGATGCCGGCGGCGGGTTCCTGCCGCACTTCGCGGAAGTCAACAGCCGCAACGGCTTCTTCCTCGTCAGCCGCGAGCCACGCCCGGGCTTCCGGTGGTCGGATCTGGCCGGCAAGACCGTCATCTCGTTCGCGGAGGCGCCCACGCCGTGGCAGTGCATGCTCACCGTGCTGCGCCGTGAGGGCGTCGACCCGAAATCCGTCACCATCAAGCGAGACCTGCCCGTGGCGGACGCCGTCGCGGCCTTCCGCGCCGGCCGGGGCGATTTTCTCGAGCAGGCCCAGCCCACCATCGAGGAGCTGCTCGTGGAGGGAGCCGCGCACCTGGTCGCCTCCATGGGCGAGGCCACGGGCCCTGTCCCCTTCTCGTCGTACATGACGACGCCGCAGACGCTGCGGCGCGACGAGGACCTCGTGCTCCGCTTCACGCGGGGCCTGTACGCCGCGCAGCGCTTCATGGCGAGCCACGACGCCAAGGCCATCGCCGCCGTCATCGCGCCCGCGTTCCCGGATATCGCGCCTGAGATGCGCGAGCGCGTCGTCGCCCGCTACCTGCGCCAGGGAACGTGGGCGCGCGATCCGATCTGCCGGCGCCCGGGGTACGACTATCTGCACAAGATCCTGCTCGATGGTGGATTCATCACGAAACCCCAGCGCTACGAGGATCTGATCGACACCACGATCGCCGAGCGCGTGGTCAAGGAGAACGCACGATGAGCCGGAGCCTGATGACCACCCTCGCCGGCCTCGCGCTGCTCGCCACCGCGGTCGGCGTGCGCGCCGCCGACCGCGAGGTCATCTTCCTCGGCTTCGGCGGTACCCACGAGAAGAACATGAAGGAGCGGGTGCTGCCGCCCTTCGAGCAGAAGCACAACGCGAAGGTCATCTACGTCACCGGCACCATGGCCGCCAACTTCGCGCGCGTGCAGGCCCAGAAGGGGCGCCCCGAGGGCGACGTGCTGTGGAATAACGACCTCATCCACGTCGTGGGCAAGCGCATGGGTCTCTACGACAAGCTCGATACCCGGCGCCTGACCAACATGAAGGACCTGTACGAGGTGGCCAGGGACGCCGAGGGCATCGGCGTCATGCAGGGCTTCCAGGCGCAAGGCCTCGCGTACAACGCCAAGCTCTTCCGCGACAAGGGGTGGGCGGCGCCGACCTCGTGGAACGACCTGTGGAAGCC
>JBKKCN010000320.1:0-4571 GCA_046712525.1 Candidatus Rokuibacteriota bacterium | reverse complement strand
GCGCCGCGCCGGCGCCTGCTGCTCAGCCGTCCCGGCGGGATCGCCGTCGCCGCCGCTGCCGCCTCTCTGCTCGTAGCGCTAGCGTTCACGGTGGCGGGACGCCGCGACGGCGGCGGACGTGACCTCGGGCTATCCGCGCTTCCGCGCGCGGCCACAGGCGCCGGGCCCGAGACGCCGCACGAGGTGTGTGTCGATTGACTTACATGGGGGACCTCGACGGGTCCCCAGCCCCGGCCGCCGGACGCTCGTTTACAGCTCGGGCTCGGCCTGAATTTTCTTTTTTACATGGGGGACCTCGACGGGTCCCCCAATTGCCATGGGCTGACGCCCACCCCGCACGATGAAATGGGGTAGGGTTCTGTCAGCGGCCGCCCGGTCCACGCCGCAGAGGGATTGGTACCTTGAGTCCGTCCCCAATTTGGCGCGGGAGCTATCGGCACCCCGCATTGTTGCCCCAGAGCACGCCGAGCAAACTCGGCCGAGCGAGGCTCCTCCGGGCGGTCGCCACATCGCGCGCGAGGAGGACGAGCATGGAACGGGTGATCGAGCGCGGGGCGGGGCTGGACGTACACAAGAAAACGGTGACGGCCTGCGTGCGCGTGCCAGGGCCGGACGGTGGGCGGCGGCAAGAGGTGCAGACGTTTGGCACCACGGCCGCCGCGCTGCTGGCCTTGCGCGACTGGCTTGGCGCCCACGGGGTGACCCACGTCGCGATGGAGAGCACGGGGGTCTACTGGAAGCCGGTGTACTACGTGCTGGAAGAGGTGTTCACCTGCCTGCTCGTCAACGCCGCGCATGTCAGCAAAGTGCCGGGGCGCAAAACGGACGTGCGCGATTGCGAGTGGCTGGCGCAACTGCTCGAGCACGGGCTGCTGCGGGGCAGCTTTGTGCCGCCAGTAGCGATTCGAGAGTTGCGGGATCTGACACGCTATCGCACGGTGCTGGTCCAAGATCGGACGCGGGAAGCCAATCGCTTGCACAAGGTGCTCACGGATGCGGGCATCCAACTGGCGAGCGTCGCCACCAACGTGTTGGGCGCGTCGGGACGGGCGATGCTGGCGGCGCTGGTCGAGGGTACGACCGACCCGGCCGTCTTGGCGGATCTGGCGCAGGGCAAGCTGCGGCGCAAGCTGCCGGCGTTGCGCGCGGCGTTGGTGGGGCGGTTTCGCAAGCATCACGCGCTGCTCGTCAGTCAGTTGCTCGCCCACCTTGATTATCTCGACGAGGCCCTGGAGACCCTCACCGCGCAGATCGACGAGGTCCTCGGCCCTTTCGCGCGTGAGGCCGCCCGCCTGGACGCGATTCCGGGCGTGGGAGCGCGGACGACGGCAATCTTGATCGCGGAGCTCGGGGTCGACATGCGGCAGTTTCCGACGGCCCGGCACCTCGCGAGCTGGGCCGGCCTGTGCCCGGGCACTCACGAGAGCGCGGGCAAGCGCCGCGCCGTCCGGATCCGAAAAGGCAATCGCTGGGTCCGGATGGCCCTCATCGAAGCCGCCCTGGCCGCCATCAACGTCCGCGACAGTGCCTTGGCCGGCCGCTATCGCCGACTGGTCCGCCACTGTGGCCACAAAAAGGCCATCGTGGCCGTCGCCCACAAGATGCTGACGACGGCCTACGTCCTGTTGGCCAACGGCGTCGATTACCAGGAGCACGGCGCCCAGTACTACGACGCCGAGCGCAAGGATCGGGTCGTCCGTCGAGCCCTCCAGTCGCTGGAGCGACACGGTTACCGCGTCAGCCTCGAACCTGCGGCATAAGGCGGCGCCCGATCAACCGCCCATTTCTGAGCAATCCCCCAGCGCTCGGTAGCGCCCCGGCAAAGCCGTGGCGCTCCTCGATCACGCGCGTGCTCCGCCGAGGTCGCCGAAGCGCGCCTGGAGGACGGCGAGCATTGCGGGTCCCGCGGTCTCTGTTCTCAGGATGCGCGGGCCCAGGCTGACGGTCGTCCAGCCGTGGGCGCGGGCGGCCGCCACTTCGTCGGCGGCGAGTCCGCCTTCGGGACCGATGAGCAGCAGCGCCGTGCGCGGGCTGGAGGCGGCGTCGAGAGCCCGCTCCAGGGAGGGGCCGTCACCTTCCCACACGCAGAGCGCGAGATCGGCGGCAGCGGCGAGCGGCAGGCGCTCGGCGAGCGGGCGCGGCTCCTCGACGTCGGGGACGACGCCGCGGCGGCACTGCTTGGTCGCCTCGCGGGCCACGCGCTGCCAGCGGCGCGTGCGATCGCGCCAGCCGGCGGCGTCGAGGCGGACCACGGTGCGGGCGGCAAGCGTGGGCAGCACGCGCGCCACGCCGAGCTCGGTGGCGGCACGCACGATCGTCTCCATGCGGTCGCCCTTCGGCACCACCTGTACGAGGGTCACGGCGAGCGGAGATTCAGCGTCGTGCGTGGCCACGCGCAGGACGCTGCCCGTGGCCTGCGCGCCCACCGTGTCCAGGCGCACCGTGTAGTCGTGGCCCGCGCCGTCGGTGGCGATGACGGTGTCGCCGGGGTGCAGGCGCAGCACGCGAGAGAGGTGGCGCGACTCGTCCGCGTCGAAGGCGACGTGGCCGCGCACGATGCGCTCAGGGGCGATCGTGAACCGGCGCATCGTCCTGCATCTCGAGGCTCGTCCAGCCCTCCACGGAGAGCGCGCGCCGCGCGCGGAAGCCGCGTGCGGCGAGGGCGGCCACGACGCCGTCGCGTTCCTCGTCGAGGATGCCGCCGAGGACGAGGGCGGCCCCGGGCGCCATGAACGTGCGGTAGCGCGCGCCCAGCCGGTGGTGCGCGGCGGCGAGGAGGTTGGCGACCACGAGGGGCGCCGGCGGCGTGGCGAACGTTTCCACGTCGGCCACGCACGCGTGCACGTGCTCGACCATATCGTTGCGCGCGGCGTTGCCGGCCGCCGCCGCTACCGCGTCAGGATCCGTGTCGATCGCGATGACCGTCGGCACGCCGAGCTTCACGGCGGCGATGGCGAGAATACCGGAGCCGGTGCCGATGTCGAGCGCGCGCGCGGGACGGTCCCGCTCGACGACGGCTTCGATGAGCTGCAGGCATCCGGACGTGCTGCCGTGCTGCCCGGTGCCGAAGGCGCGGCCGGGCTCGATGGAGATGAGGTGACGGCCGTTGGGAGCGGGTTGCTGCCACGGCGGCGTCACGAGCAGCGAGCGGCCGACCTCCATGGGACTGAAGTGCGCCCGCCACGCCTCCGCCCAGTCCTCGTCGGCGATGGGCGCCAGCCGCGGTCGGCCGCCGCCGAAAAAACCGAGCGCCCGCAGGCCGTCGAGGTACTGCTGGACGCGTGCGGGAAGGGAGGAGGTGTCGTGCGCGTCGGGGAAGAAGGCGCGCAGCCGCGCGCGCTCACCGGGGCGCTCATCCTCCACGACGCCGAGGGCGCCCAGCTCCCACACGAAATTGGTGAGCCCCTCGGAGGCCTCGTCGGGGACGGCGACCGTGAGCTCCCAGTAGCGCACCTAACCGAAGAGCTTTTTCATGCGCTCGAAGAAGGCGTTGGCGAGGGGCCCGCGCTCGCTCCTGGAGGCCGCCTCGAACGCCTCCAGCGCTTCGCGCTGCCTGGCGTTCAGCTTCTGCGGCACCTCGAGGATGAGGCGGTAGCACGCATCCCCGTGGCCGCGCCCGCGCAGGTGCGGCATGCCCTTGCCCCGCAGTCTCAGGATCTGATGGGGCTGGCTGCCGCCGGGAATCTTCAGCTTCTCGGTGGCGGACAGCGTCGGCACCTCGGCTTCGTGACCGAGTGCCATCTGCGCGAAGCTGACGGGCAGATCGCACACAATGTCGTGTCCGTTGCGCGCGAACATCGCGTGCTCGCGCACGCGCACCTGCACGTAGAGATCGCCGGGGGGACCGCCGTTGAGGCCGCCGGAGCCTTCGCCGGTCACGCGCAGCTGCATGCCGTCCTCGATGCCGGCCGGGATCTTGATCGACAGCAATCGCTCCGCCCGCTGCCGGCCCTCGCCGCGGCAGTCCTTGCACGGGGTCTCGATCATCTCCCCTTCGCCGCCGCACTTCGGGCACGGGCGCGCCATCGTGAGGGGACCCAGCCGTGACGCCACCTGGCCGCGCCCGCGGCACACATCGCACGTGGTGCGCTTGGAGCCCGGCTCCATCCGGCTGCCTCGGCAGCGCTCGCACGTCTCCATGCGCGGGATCTGGATCTTCGTCTCCACGCCCGTGGCCGCTTCTTCGAGCGTGATCTTCATGTCGTACGGCAGATCCTCGCCGCGCATCGCCGAGGAGCGCCGGCCGCGGCCGCCGCCCATGAAGCCGAAGCCCTCGAAGATGTCGTTGAAGAGACTGCCGAGATCCCCCTCGAAGCCGCCCCCGCCGCCGGGCACCGCAGTGCCGAAGCGGTCGTAGTGCGCCCGCTTGTCGGGATCGGAAAGGACGGCGTAGGCCTCGCCGAGCTCCTTGAAGCGCTCCTCCGCCGCGGGGTCGGCGTTGGCGTCGGGGTGGTACTGCCTCGCCAGGCGGCGATACGCGCGCTTGATTTCCTCTTGCGACGCACCGCGTTCCACGCCGAGCGTCGCGTAGTGGTCGGACATCCGGCTCCTCCGCGCGCTCAGCCGCCGAG